>JBKTKK010000015.1:0-21563 GCA_047242405.1 Lachnospiraceae bacterium
TTTTCAATCAGCACTTCAATTATACCAGTGGAATATGACGAGATAAAGATTAATTTTTTGGATACACCAGGTTATTTTGACTTTGTAGGTGAGGTGGAGGAAGCGTTAAGTGTAGCTGACGGGGCTGTCATCGTGGTAGATGGAAAGTCAGGCATAGAAGTAGGGACAGAAAAAGCCTGGGATTTATGTGAAAAATATAATCTTCCTAGGATTATTTTCGTGTCTGGAATGGATGATGATAATGTGAGTTTTCGACAAGTAACCCTTGCATTAAATGAGAAGTATGGGCGTAAAATAGCTCCGTTTCATGTACCAATTCGGGAAAATGGAAAGTTTGTCGGTTTTGTAAATGTTATTAAAATGAAAGGAAGAAGATTTACGGCAGGGAGTTCTTACGAGGAATGCGAAATCCCAGATTATATGGATCGACATCTTACAATAAGTCGCGAAGCCCTAATAGAAGCGGTGGCAGAGACAAGTGAGGCGTTTATGGAACGCTATTTTGAGGGGGATGAATTTACATATGAGGAGATTTCTAGCGCTTTACGGGAACATGTAATGGACACGCAAATTGTACCAGTAATGATGGGAAGTAGCATCCATACACAAGGTATGAACATGTTGCTTATGGCAATAAAAAAATATTTTCCTTCCCCAGAGTATCGAATTGTAAATGCAAAAGATGCAAGCAACGATAAGGTTGTACCGGTAAGTTATGACAGTACAAAGAATTTCACTGGGAAAGTGTTTAAGACGATGGTCGATCCATTTATCGGGAAATATTCGCTCATTAAAGTAGTAACAGGTGAATTAAAAACGGGTAGTACGATTTATAACATAAATAAGGAGAAAGAGGATCGTATTTCGAAAGTCTATGTATTGCGAGGAAAAGAACCAATTGAAGTATCAACTTTAAAGGCAGGTGATATTGGAGCACTAACAAAGATAGAAGATATTAGTACGGGGGATACTTTGGCTAGCAAGGGAAGCACGATCTATTATGATCCACCACAAATATCAACTCCTTATACCTATATGCGTTATAAAACAATGAATAAAAATGATGATGATAAAGTTTCCTCTGTATTAGCAAAATTCATGGATGAGGACCTAACATTAAAAGTAGTAAATGATGCCGAAAATCGACAATCTCTAATATATGGAATTGGGGAACAGCAATTAGATGTAGTAGTAAGTAAATTACGAAACCGTTATAAAATAGAAATCGAATTATTAAAACCGAAGTTTGCGTTTCGTGAGACATTACGTAAAAAAGTTTCCGTTCAAGGGAAACACAAAAAACAATCCGGTGGGCATGGACAATATGGAGACGTTGTTATCGAATTTGAACCATCCGGGGATCTAGAGACCCCTTATGTATTTGAGGAAAGAATTGTAGGCGGAGCGGTACCAAAAAATTATTTCCCAGCAGTAGAAAAAGGGTTACAGGAATGTGTAACAAAAGGACCGCTTGCCGGTTATCCTGTCGTAGGTTTAAAAGCAACATTAGTCGATGGTTCTTATCATCCCGTTGACTCTTCTGAAATGGCGTTTAAAATGGCTACAATATTAGCTTTTAAGAAAGGGTTTATGGATGCTTCACCGGGGTTGTTAGAACCGATCGCAACGTTAAAAGTAATTGTACCAGGTACTTATGCAGGAGAAATCATGGGGGATTTAAATAAGCGTCGCGCTCGAGTGCTTGGCATGGAGCATATGGTGGAAAGCAAATGATAATCGCTGATATTCCAATGTCAAATTATTTGATATTCCACAGAATCGTTCCATGACAGAGGCATTGGTGAGTCTTATGAATTCGCCCGCTATGAACAGGCGCCTACAGAAATTCAAAATAAAGAAATTGCAGAAAGAGCAGCAGAGGCTTAAAAATAAACCGCTCCCAATCGCATCGACTGGGGGCGGTTTATTTTGGTTGCAGTGTTATTGACGGGAAGGTTACACGGTAGTTTAGTTTTCATATTCGGTATCAAATTTTATTTCATAATGGATTACAAAAGTTAAGATTGCGCGTAAGATAATAATAATACCGAGAATATAAAGTTCCTTTATATCTTTTGTAATAACTGTTTTGAGAATTTCACTAGCCAACTTAAATTCCAAAGCAAAAGCAAGGGTTTTAGCAAATTCCAATTTTAGCTTATGATTACTTGGCTTAAATTTGTCCATAATATACTTATAAAAGGTTGTAATCCCCCCTACTGATATAATTATTATCCCGATTAGTTCTAATAAATGGATAATAAAAACACAGTGAAATAAGATGTTCGCATAGGTATTTCCTTTCTTCTTTGTTATGTATATTTTTTTATCTTAAGATGTGCCAATAATTATATAGGAGTAACCTAGGAGGCACAAGATTTTATTCAAGGTTACCAGATGATTTCAGAATTTCCAGCGAATGGTAGTGCTTGACAAATACCACGTTTATGTTACAATATTTTTGTCATGGGTAGAATTACCTTAAAATAGAAATCTACGTAGAAGAGGAGTAGTAGACCATTGGAAGACAGCAGAGAAGTGTCGGTTGGTGCAAGACATGTCGGAAGTTTGTCGAACTCGCCTCGGAGTACTTTTACTGAACAGTAGGCCATAACTATTCTAGGTAAAAGCGGGTCTTCCCGTTATAGAAGTATGAGTGCATAATACATACAATGGATTTGAATGTGTTATGAAATAGAGTGGTACCGCGAAATGATTCCCCCTTTCGTCTCTATTAGAGATGAAGGGGGATTTTTTATAGTATTGTTTAAGGAGGAGTTTTAAAATGGCAGCTACTTATAGTCATAAAGAAGTAGAACAAAAATGGCGTGAGAATTGGGCTAAAAAGCCAATAAATGTCAACGACGGTAAAAAACCAAAATATTATTGTTTGGATATGTTTCCATATCCCTCTGGAAGTGGCTTACATGTAGGTCACTGGAGAGGATACGTAATTAGCGATGTATGGAGCCGCTATAAAATTTTAAAAGGATATTATGTCGTACATCCAATGGGATGGGATGCCTTTGGTTTACCAGCAGAAAATTATGCAATTAAAATGGGCGTACATCCAGCAAAATCTACGGCAGAAAACATTGCAAACATTAAGCGACAAATCAATGAAATTGCCGCTGTTTATGTTGGGATATGGAAGTCAATACGACAGATCCAGGTTTTTATAAATGGACCCAGTGGATATTTGTTCAGATGTTTAAAGCAGGTTTGGCTTATGAAAAGGAAATGCCAATTAACTGGTGTCCTTCGTGTAAAACAGGTCTTGCCAACGAAGAAGTTGTAAATGGTTGCTGTGAACGATGCGGTGAAACGGTTACAAAGAAAAATTTAAAACAGTGGATGCTTAAAATTACTGCTTATGCAGATCGTTTATTAGAAGATTTGGATAAATTAGATTGGCCAGAAAAAGTAAAGAAAATGCAGGCTGACTGGATTGGTAAAAGTAATGGTGCAGAAATTGATTTTGCAGTAGATGGAAAAGAAGAAAAGATTAAAGTCTATACAACGAGACCAGATACTTTATATGGTGCTACCTTCATGGTATTAGCGCCAGAACATGCGATGGCTAGAGAACTTGCTACAGAGGAAACGAAAGAGGCAGTAGAAGCGTATATTTTAAAATCCTCAACAAAATCCAACGTAGATCGTCTTCAAGATAAAGAAAAGACCGGAGTATTTACTGGAAGTTATGCGATCAATCCAATCAACGGTGCTAAGGTACCAATTTGGTTATCGGATTATGTTCTTGCAGATTATGGTACCGGAGCAATTATGTGCGTTCCAGCTCATGATGACCGCGACTTTGATTTTGCAAAGAAATTTAATATTCCTATTATTCAAGTTATTTCTCCAGATGGAAAAGAACAGGAATTAACAGAAGCATATACACAATCGGGTATTGTTATTAATTCTGGTGAATGGAATGGAAAAGAGTCTGCACAATTAAAGAAGGAAGCGCCAATCATAATCGAAGAGAGAGGATTAGGAAAGAAGACAACACAGTATAAGTTACGTGACTGGGTATTCTCTAGACAAAGATATTGGGGAGAACCAATACCAATTGTACATTGTGAACATTGTGGATGTGTACCAGTTCCAGAAGAACAATTACCTCTTACACTTCCAGAAGTTGAAAAGTATGAACCGACTGGTACAGGGGAGTCTCCTTTGGCTGCAATTGAAGAATGGGTGAATACAACTTGTCCGAAATGTGGTGCACCAGCGAAGCGAGAAACAAATACGATGCCACAGTGGGCAGGATCTTCTTGGTATTATTTACGTTATGTAGATAGCAAGAATGAAAACGAACTGGTAAATAAGGAAGTAGCAGATAAAATGCTCCCAGTTGATATGTATATTGGTGGGGTTGAGCATGCAGTACTTCATCTTCTTTATTCCAGATTTTATACAAAATTTTTACACGATATTGGAGTGGTAGATTTTGATGAACCGTTTAATAAGTTATTTAACCAAGGTATGATTAACGGTAAAAATGGTATTAAAATGTCAAAATCGAAAGGAAATGTTGTTTCCCCAGACGATTTAGTAAGAGATTATGGATGTGATTCCTTACGTATGTATGAATTATTCGTAGGACCACCAGAATTAGATGCAGAATGGGACGACAGAGGAATCGACGGTGTTTACCGTTTCTTAAATCGTTTCTGGAACCTAGTACAGGGCAGCAGAGAGAAAGAGATCAAAGCTTCGAAAGAGATGATTAAATTACGTAATAGACTTATTTACGACATTGAAACGAGATTTGAACAATTTAGTTAAAATAGCATTTCTGGTTTCATGGAATATAATAATAAACTGATTGATTTAGCGAAAAAAGAAGGCGGAATTGATAAAGAAACGTTAAAAACTTTCGTAGTACTTTTAGCACCATTTGCCCCACATATAGGGGAAGAATTATGGCAACAGCTTGGTGGTGAAGGTAGTGTATTCCATACACAGTGGCCAGAATATGACGAAGAAGCGATGAAGGATGATGAGGTTGAAATTGCAGTCCAGGTAAATGGAAAGACACGTGCGGTCTTAAATTTAGCGGCAGATATTTCTAAAGAAGATGCAATCGCAGCTGGAAAAGAAGCAGTAAATGATAAATTAACTGGAACAATTGTAAAAGAAATATATGTTCCAGGAAGAATCATAAATATTGTTGTAAAATAATTTTTGCTGTACAGACATAACGTCTGTACAGTTTTTTTTATGCACTTCTATTTCGTAGTATCTTCCTTTTTATCCGTAGTATCAGTTTCGATTTTCTCTACTTTTTCGCTGGATTTCGCTTTTTCCACTTGTATATTTGCATATGTTTCTATTGCGTAGAACGTATTGTCTACAATTAATGCAATTGCCTGCTTTGTAAAAATAAGCTTTAATGGTTTTGGAATAAGAGAATATAATTTTTCGACAACGAATGCATGTTTCATAGAACCAGAATTTTCACTATCGATATACTCTTGTTCTGCCGTTGCAATTAAAGTATGCGCTTCTTTCGCTAATTTTGAATTATATCTAAAGTACAAACTTAATATGCCTAACAAAAGAAAAATAATCAGATCGATTATATCTTTCAAATTCATAAGATCACCTCATCTACAACAATAAAATGTTTTCAATACATTATTATTATATGTAAGGAAACGGAAATAGGAATCTATGTGCATGTCACTATCAATTTTGTCATAAAGATTCGTATTATCAAAAGTAAAAGGTTATTGCCAAAATTAAGGATTGAATTGGTTCGTTGTTCTGTGTTACTACTATAAGTAAATATTTTACGCCAAAAAATGAATGGGATACGATGCGAAAATGAATAGAAAGAATTATAAAGAATTATAAAGGATTAGGAAGGAGTGTCAAAGGAATGATCAATAAAATGAAACATTTAGGGCTATTGTTTTTGGTTATATGTGTATTATGTAGTTGTCAGTCAACGAAAGCTGCAAAAAATCAGATGATCCAAATAACGAACGAGGTGGTAAACCAAAAGAAAGATAGTCTGACTGTATATTACACAGAGGACCAATCTTATTTTGATGAAGCAATTGCTGCATTTGAAGAAGAAAATGATATTTCGATTCAAGCAAGGATATTTCATTCGGAAGAAGAGATGGCGACCCAATTAGGCGTAGAGTTGCCAATAAATATGGGGCCAGATGTGATTTTATTTCCCAGTAATACCTCCCTCGATATTTATAAGGCAGCCATAAATGGATATTTAGAACCATTAAATGAAATGTTTCAAGCAGATCAGGGAAGTCAAAGTAATTTATATAAAGAAGAACTGATTCGGGCCGGCTATGTCGGTGATTATCAATATTATATCCCACTTACATTTCAGTGTGAGGGGGTGTATATAGGCGAAGAGGATACAATCGATACAGATAACTTTTTAAATTTTTCAAATCGTTTAAGCCATTTATATACTTTAAAGGGAGAAGATTTCCAATTGAAATTTGTAAATCAAAATCAATTCAAACAGATGAATGATTTATTAAGATATATGGTAAATGTAATAGGACTGGATTTTATTAATATGGAACAACAACATGTAGCGGTCAACAAAGAACTTCTGAAAGCGGTTTGTAATTTTGTGATGGAGCTCTCTCCTTTATTGGTAAATTCAGGCCCATCTCCGATAACGGATTATGGAAAAAAGGTTTATATTCCGAATGTGGAATCGCCGTATCGATATAACGCTGTCGTAGGTGATTTTGCTGCAATTCACGCAGGCTGTAAAGAGAGAGAGGAGGCGTACCTCTTGATACGTCATATTTTAAACTATGAAAATACGACTTATGACCAAATGCATTTACCTGTCAACGAAACAAATTTTAATAATTTTGTTGATTCTATGAATTGCAAGGAGGATGCACAGCAATTAAGCATCGTATATCGTAATATTAATAATGCGCAAATACCAAATAAGAGAATCGGAGATATATTAGAAGTAACGATGGGAGAGTACTTAAAAGGGGGAGATGACTTTGATTCCTCTTATAGTCGATTTATAAAACAACTGAACCTGTACGAGAAAGAGCGATGACAACTTTGTTTTTATGATCCTTCCTGTAGGGAAAGGTGGATTTTTATAGAAAGAAAAGGACAGCTTGTTATCGATGAAAAACGAATAACAAGCTGTCACATTTTTATTTACTCTTTTTTGCTAACATTTGTGATACTCTACGCAGTGTATCGATTTTTTTTCGTTCTGCCGGTGACATATGTTTTGCAATATTACTTACGATAAAGTCGGTTTCTGTATCCGTAAATTGTATTCCTTTTTCGTTCGCCCGGGTCGTAATACTTAATAAAAATGGCATGAGTTCATTTTTGTTTTTCGTATCAATCTCACCTAAGAGGGTAGTAATGAAATCCATTTTTTCCATCGGCATTTCTTGAAATAAGGGGTCATTTTTCCAATTATAGTTATCCATAAGCACTCCTTTACTGATTTGATTTTAAGTCTGACATCATTTGAATGGTATCTATCATTGCTTGTTGATCTGGGGAAAGAAACATGCGCATCATATCCATCGGATTTTTATTCATGTTATCCTTCCCATTGCTTGTATTGTATTCTTTGAAAAATTTACTCGCTTGTTGCACATTTATTACCATGTCAAGCATTTCTCTCTCCCGATCAGTACATAAATCTTTAATTGCATTGAATAATGCGGTTTCCTTTGGTTCATCTGAACCTAGGGAACAACTAGAGAGTATTTCTTCCTGTTCCTGCTCTAACCGTGTTAGTGTATGATGTACTTCTGTCATAGTAATATATGTATTTAGTACCTGTTTGGTATCATCTGGCAGATACGGCAAAGCCATTTTCATCATTTGTAGATACCTTTCATTACCATTCGGATTTGCCATTGTGCATTCCCCATTTCTTGTGATATAAGAATATATGCTAGGAAAATTAGAATAATTCCAAATCGTGTTTAAAATACAATACAAGCTAGAAATCAGCCTTGAAAAAGTGTTAAATTTTTAAATTTGTGCTATACTGATTTAAAAAGAAAAAGTTAGCTGTATTTGCGGCAAAAATAGGAGGAAATATGAGAGTATGAGAGGAATTGAAACACCGATTACAGTATTAAGACATCAAGTTTTTACAGAGATTGCCAAGTTAGCTTATAATAAGGATGATATTAAAAAAATTGAGGAAATCCCTTATTCAATTACACCAGGAGATGTACCAATTTATAGGGAAAGTATTTATAGGGAAAGAGCAATTGCTTCTGAACGGTTACGTTTAGCGATGGGAATGTCTCTTCGTCCTGAAGATAAGCCAGTACATATTACAAAGGGTATTGAAGAAAGTAATATAGCAGATAAATACTATGAACCACCTCTTTTACAAGTAATTCCGTCGGCATGCAATGCCTGTGAACATAATGTCTATGAGGTAAGTAATCAATGCAAAGGTTGTGTTGCACACCCATGTAAAGAAGTCTGTCCAAAAGGGGCTATATCAATGGTAAATGGTAAGTCCTTTATTGATCAAGAAAAATGTATTAAGTGTGGAAGATGCAAAACAACTTGTCCGTATGATGCAATTGCTTTTAAACGTAGACCTTGTGCAGATGCTTGTGGAGTTGGGGCAATCGGAAGTGATGCGCTTGGTAGAGCAAAGATTGATCCGGAAAAATGTGTTTCTTGTGGAATGTGTATGGTAAGTTGTCCTTTCGGAGCGATTGCAGATAAGTCACAAATTTTTCAGCTGATAAGGGCAATGCAGACAGGTGAAGAAGTTGTGGCAGAAATCGCTCCGGCCTTTGTTGGACAATTTGGTCCAAACGCTACACCAGGTAAAATAAAGGCTGCATTATTAGACCTAGGATTTAAAGCAGTATATGAAGTTGCAATAGGAGCGGATATGGGCTGCATGGCTGAGGCAAAACATTATGTGGAAAAGGTTTCAACTGGGGAATTGCCTTTCCTTTTAACATCTTGCTGTCCTTCCTGGTCTATGTTAGCAAAAAAATATTTTCCTGAAATTATCGACAATATTTCCAATGAACTAACGCCTATGGTTGCTACAGCACGAACGATAAAAAAGGAAAGACCAAATGCAAAAATCGTATTCATCGGACCATGCGCTGCAAAGAAATTAGAGGCATCGAGAAAGAGTGTTCGAAGCGATGTTGATTTTGTTATTACCTTTGAAGAATTAAGCGGAATGTTTGAGGCAAAAGAAATCGATTTTGAAATAATGCCGGAAGATGAAATTGACGATGCAACAAGTGCAGGACGTGGATACGGTGTGGCTGGTGGAGTGGCAGCGGCAATTGAAAAATGTATCAATACATATTATCCGGATGTTGAAGTGAAAATTGAGCATGCGGAAGGTTTAGCAGATTGTAAGAAGATGTTAATGTTAGCAAAGGCTGGAAAGAAAAAAGGCTGCCTAATTGAAGGAATGGGATGTCCTGGGGGTTGTATCGCAGGAGCGGGTACGAATATAGCAATAAACAAGGCTGCTCAGGAAGTGAAAAAATTCTCGAAAGAGGCAGAAAAGGAAGTTCCAGATAACGTTGAAGAAGAATAACTCGACTTCTGTCGAATGTATATTTATACAAAGATAAATCTTGTCGAAGTGAGAAGGAAAAGAAAGTACTGAAGTTTTTCGTACTTTCTTTTTTCTTTTGCTTTTATATATAAAGTTTAATTGGAAAGGTAGAGATAACTGCATATAATAAAAATAGATGACATTTTAATGATAGCAGATGGGAGGAACTAGAGTGCTTATAATAGACGGGAATGCAGTTTATGAAGTAGATATAAATTGTATAAACCAAAAACAACGAAATCTTGCAAAGCTGGGAGAAATATGTTGCAGCGATGAAGATTTAATTAATATAGAGTCGGATATCATTCAAAATCAAAAAAAGGTGGTGAGAAAAGAACGTTATACTGGAAAAGGAGTTGGAGTTGCCGTATTAGATACTGGCATCTTTTTGCATGAAGACTTTGGAAATAGAATTATTGGTTTTGAAGATATCATTCATAAGAAAAAGGAACCCTATGATTCGAATGGTCACGGTACACAGGTTGCATATCCAATAATTAAATTTGGTTTTCATTGACGCAAAGTAATTTAATCGTTATAATCAAAGTTACCAATATTAGGAAAGAGTGGACTTGATGGACCGTATTAAAAACAATTATAATCATACGTTAAATGCATGTTATCTTGGATACATAACACAAGCAATTATTAACAATTTTGCACCTTTGTTATTTTTAACGTTTCAAAAAAGTTCTGGTATATCTCTTAGTAAAATATCGTTACTTGTTACATTGAATTTTGGAATACAGCTTATCGTTGATTTCTTTGCAGCAAAATTCGTAGATAAGATCGGGTATCGCATCTGTAAGCAAATTGCTCATGTTTGTGCGGGATTTGGTTTAATTGGGATGGCGATACTACCAGAATTTCTGTCAAACCAATTTTGGGGTCTTGTAATAGCAATTATTTTATATGCAGTCGGTGGAGGATTAATTGAAGTATTAATAAGCCCAATTGTGGAGGCTTGTCCGACCGATCGAAAGGAAGCTGCCATGAGTATCCTACATTCCTTTTACTGCTGGGGGCACGTAGGTGTGATTTTAATATCTACCTTATTCTTCACCTTAATAGGAATTCATCGATGGAAGTTATTAGCCATTCTTTGGTCCCTTATCCCATTTTTAAATGCGGCTTATTTTTCCCTCGTCCCACTAAAAACATTAAATGAAGAAGAAAACGGATTAAACATTCGTCAATTATTTCAATTACGGCATTTTTGGATTCTTGTAGTATTGATGATGTGTGCTGGAGCGAGTGAACAAGCGGTTAGCCAGTGGGCATCGGCATTTGCTGAGTCTGGACTCCATATATCCAAAACAGTTGGCGATTTAGCGGGACCTTGTATGTTTGCTACTTTAATGGGGGTATCTAGAATCCTTACTGCAAAGTTTACTTCACGCTTTAAATTAGAGCATATGATGTTGTTAAGTAGTATTCTTTGTGCCAGCTGCTATTTACTCATTGGTATTTCTACCAACCCTTTAATGGGCTTAATGGGCTGTGCCCTATGTGGATTTTCCGTCGGAATATTGTGGCCGGGTACATTTAGTCTTGCGATGCAGAAGATACCTTTAGGGGGAACGGCGATGTTTGCGTTTTTTGCTTTAGCGGGAGACATCGGGTGTGCAACTGGACCAGCTCTTGTTGGGTTAGTGTCAGAAGTTTCACAGAATAATATAAGAATGGGAATTTTATTTGCCATCATATTTCCAATTTTTTTATTAATAGGATTACTATTATTAAGAAAAAATAAATTAGGTAGCTAGTTTGGTAGGCTTAGGTACTGTTTATATGGTAGCTGTTTTGAAAATCGGACAAGGATGTTTATTAATTGGGCAGAAACAGCAAGATCAAGGGTTATTTGCAATAAAAGTGTTAACGACGAGAATGCGGAGGGGCTCCACCGTTAGATGCGTTATACAGGATAAAGAGGTTTATCTTTATATATAAAAAAATGCACAGGAAAACAATATCGATATTTGTCATATGGCATAAAATATATAATAATGAGAAAAAAGAGTTCCGAATTTGTTAATTCGGGACTCCTTTTTCATGTTCATTACGAACCGTTGACGGGGTCTGGGATGTAATGCGTTTAAATACCTTACTAAAATAATAAACATCTTTAAATCCCAAAGAATCTGCGATATCTTTCATTGGCATAGAAGGATATTGAATAATTAACTCTTTCGCTCTTTCTATTTTCAATTGGATAAAGTAATCAATGGGAGTCATATCTTTTTGTTTCTTAAACACTCGACATAAGTACACTTTAGAGAAATTCATTTCATCACATAACATTTGTAGGGTAATGTTTTTTGAAAGATTTCTTTTGAAATAGTTTTCAATCTGCTCCACTAACTGAGTAGGAGAGCTAATAGGGGCATTGTATGTAACATTTTGTTCGAATAGTTCAAGTATTAAATGATAAAAGCTATCAGCTAACTCATCAAATGTATTTGATGCGGAAACAATATTCTCCACGTAATATAAAGTATTTCCATCCGTATATGTAACTGATAAATTATGTTTTAAAGAATTTATAATATAAAGCATATCATTTTGTAAGGCAAATAGTGGATAATCAATTGCTTTCCAATCATTAAATAATTGATATACGACAGTTTTCGTTAAATCGATTTGCCATTGTTTAAGTAAAATAGTCAAAGAATTAATAATTTCTTTCATATTTGTATCATTCTTAATATTAGAATTATCTGATATCACTCTACTTTTGCCAAGAACAATATTTTGCATCGCATTTTTACGACATTCACTTATATACATACGCAACTGCTTCTTATCAGTGACAAATTGATAGGCGATTGTAACTGGATAGTGGTAAGAATTAAATAAAATTGATTCTAATTTAATTAGCTTATTTATTAAAACATTTTCAGATAAACTGTTTTTTTGTATTATTAAAACCTTCTCATTGGAACAAATACCATTAAAACAGTATACCATTGCAGAATGGGAAAAGATAGAAAGGTATATTTTTTCAATGTCTTGCGAAGGTATATAAGAGATACTTGGGTGAATGAAACTGTCTAAACTAGATAATGCATTGGCAAAAATAATATAAAGAACGGTGTAGTCTTTATTGTTATTGTTTATAAGCGAAGTAGAGCCAGTCAGTAAAGATGAAATATTTGATTCATTTTTTTTCTTATTAATTTTTTCCTGACATTTTTTTAAACATTCACGGAGCTCATTTGGAACAACTGGCTTTAATAAATATTCTTCAACGCCTAATTTAACTGCTTGTTTTGCATATTCAAACTCCTGATAACCACTAAGTATTACAGGTATTATGGAAAGGTTGTCTTCCTTCAACTTTTCAATTAGTGTGATGCCGTCCATATCAGGCATTCGTATGTCGGTTATTACTACGTCTGGATGTTCTCCTTTTATCAGATCAAGTGCATCTAATCCGTTATAGGCAGTCCCTATAATATCATAATCTTCTTGTAAATCCTTTATTTTATGTTCTAAAACTTTTAATGCATACTCCTCATCTTCAACTAAACATAGTTTCAACATGTGCCCCTCCAATAAATATAAATTATAAATAAAGTTAAGCTTTTATATATAACTCAATATAGCATCCTGTGGTCTGTAAGTTTTCTATTTTCATCTTAAAATTGGAACCATATAATATTTTAAAACGAGTATATATGTTGTTTAAGGCCATATTTCCAATTTTCATATTAATAATATCACTCTTATTATCTTTAAGACATGCGTCGCAATAGGAAAATTGATCATAAATTTCTTCGATTTTATTATTAGAAAATCCATTACCATTATCGGAGACTTTTATATGCCACCCATTTTCAACGGTTTCGACTAAGACATTTATAATAAATGGTTTACAATTACGATTCATGCCATATTTTATTGAGTTTTCTACAAGTGGCTGTAGGCTAAATTTAGGTATCGGATAAGATAAGAGCTCTTGCATAATTTCTACGTTTATTTCCAATCTACCTTCGTAACTTTTTTTCATTAAAACGGAATAGTTCTCTAAGTGCATAACCTCATCTTCTACTGTGTAAATGGTGCGTGTATTATCGGAAATATATCGCAGCATTTGAGAAAAACAAATGCAAAGGTTGGCAGCTTCCGTATCGCCATTCATATAACATACCCCTTCAATCATTGTGATTGTATTATAAATGGTGTGAGGATTCATTTGTGATTGAAGAGCAATAAAATTTGCCCGTTCTTCGTTGGCTTTTGCCTGTACATTTTTAGCAATCTCTTCCTTTAATTGCTGAAACATAGTTTGAAAAGAATGGTTTATATTTTCAATCTCAATTATATTAGAATTTTGAGGTAAAGTAAGAGCAAGGTTATCAAAGGATACATGACTGATTAACTTATTCAGGTTCACTAGCGGAGCAGTAAGTCGCTTCGTTAATATATTAATTAGACTTAATGTTAAAATCACCAAAGATATAAATACAAATAGTAATGCGATGATTATATTTGCTGCATTAGGCATGATATATGATATTGGGCAATACATAATAGTAATCCAGTTGGAATAGGGAGAAATACTATAGGAAATCTGCTTGTTTTTCCAAGAAAAATGACCGGATTTCACATTTTTTTCTTTAATAATTTTATATAAATTCTGGGAGAATGATTCATTTAATGATTGTGCCTGTGACCATGGATAAATGGTATTGCCACTTTCTGATAAGAGTACTATTTCTCCTAGATTGGAATTTACGGTACAAAATGTTTTTATTTGATCGTAGTCATTTTGTACTTCAATAATACCATATATATTTCGCCCATCAATTATCGGTCGAGCTACTGAATAAACAGGAACCTCATTTACCCCAAAGGGGTCAATATGAACAGGAAGTATCAGCTTATCACCATTTGCTTTCGTTATTTGATCCCGCCAAGGATATTCTTTAACTACTTTCATAATATGCGTTTGATCTTCACCAGTCTTCGTAAAGGTAAAGTATGTATTTGAGGTAAAAGCTATAATACGATGGGAAAGAAAAAGAGGAGCATCTAAAGATACAAAAGTATTTAGAACTTCGTTACTATATTTTGTATAGGACGATTCAATATTAGTTGTTTTCATAATTTGAATAAAAGATTGATTAAATAACAAGCCATTGATGATTCGATCCATATTTTGCAGAGAAGTATCTACTTGTTGTTCGGTCTACTACTAATTCTTGTTGAGAGTTAATTTCCTTTTGATATCGATCCTTATAAACAAAAATAAGAAGACATGTAAAAAATAGTATAAGAAGAAATAAGATAACGGTAGAATAAGCATAAAAAAGACGTTGCGTAAATTGACGTTTTTTTTTCATATTTTTTTCATCCTTTTATTAGTTATTTAGCATAATGCTAAGAACGGTACTTTGTAGAAAAATATAAAAATATTTAACGTTTAAATTTAGTATAACATAAGTATGAAAAAATACAAGTTTATTAAAATGCAAAAGATTAGATACTATTTTTCATTTGAGAAATTTATAAACATGGTATAATATGCCTAAATATCATAAGAAAACGGACGTAAATAATGTAAAAAATGTAGAGGGTAAGTATTGTTCATGTTATAATGTGTCTGCATTTTGTAAAAGTAGACAAGGTTGAGAGGATTAAAAATGAAAAGGACAAAAGTTTTAACTACATTTCTTGTAGCAATTGTAACCAGTGTAATGCTGGAGGGTTGTTCAGTTAGTTCATGGTTTGAACAAGGTTCAATGAAAAGGGATATGGAAAATGAAACGATTACCCTTACCTTTATGTTGCCACAAACCCATTTAAATCATTGATTCAGGAAGCAATTTTAAAATTTGAAGAAGAACTTGAGGGCGTAAAAATTGATGTACGGTGATTCAGATAATCAATGGACAAATCTTGTAACAACAAAAGCTTTACAATGAAACACCAAGATATTATTAGAATTGATAAAGGTGATTATGAAGTTGGTAAGATCGGTTTGTGTGAATTTGATGAATCAGAACCTTGGATGGACAGTTATTGATAGATGAACTGAATACAAAAGTAAATGGAGAGTATATGGTTTACCCGTATGTTCAAATTCTACTCTTGGCTTAGTTTATAACAAAAAGTTGTTTGAAGAAAATAATTTAGCGATACCAAAAACAATAGAAGAGATGAAAGAGGTATGTGAATCGTTTAAAAAACTCGGAATTATTCCATTGTATGCTTCCGATAAAGATTCATGGACGACGCAGATTTGGTTTAGTGGGGCTGCTGATCAAATTGCTCGTAAGGGAACTTGGGATAAACTATTAAAGAATGAATTAAGCTGGAGTGACATTCCAGAATTTATTCAAGTATTAAATGATATGGTCTTATTACGTGAACTGGGCTACACGAATGATAATTATATGATGGCCACATATTCAAGTGCAGTAGATGCCATGGCAGCAGGTTCTGTTGCAATGTGTGCATCAGGTCACTTTTTTCTAAATGACGTGCTAAATAAAAATCCAAATATAGATCTTGGTATGGCACCGTTGCCATATGATGATAAAATTACGGTTATTCAAGGGGTTGGGCAATTAGCTATTTTTAAAAAGTCAAAACATGTTTCTGCAGCAAAGGAATTTTTAGACTGGTTTTCTCAAGCGGAAAATATGGATATATTTACAGAGGGATGGGGGTACACTCCTCTATTTAAAGATCAAAAAGCAAAACTTCCGATGTGGTTAGAAGAATTGAATGAACAATATATTAATGCAGGAAACGTTGCGTTTCACATTGAAAGTGAGCTAATGGGAGTTAATACAAATGATTTTTGGAGCTATCAGCAAGAAATGTTAGGTGGAGATTTAACCGCTCTTGAAGCATTAAAAAAATGGGATGAATCATTTCAAAGACAGATGAGAGAAAAAAAATTTCCAGGATGGATTTCATAATTGTCTATAACCTATTTGTAGGTTATAAATATAAATTGCTATTCTGTCACGTAAAGGAGGGGAGTTATTAGACAGATTGAAAAAATCATTTTATTAGGAGGAGAAAAATGCATAGAGGTATTAAAAAGATACTTAGTTTAGTACTATCAGCGGCATGTATACTATCGTCTGTCAGTATTGATAGTATAAGTGGGTTAGCAGCAGGGGAAAATAATATAACTTATACACCGTGGGAATCGACTAAATATGAATTGGAGGATGGGAGGACATTTAAAGGAATTGATGGTACAGAGGAAGTTACCATTGTTTCAAACAAAAATTTCTCTGGGGGAAAATTTGTAGATACCTTAGATAAATGTGGCCAAGGGGCAGGGATTGCAGTCTCTTTAGATGTAAAGAATGAGAATGTCTATGATGTATCTTTATGTTATGCAAAAGGGGACTTATTTCCAACAGGGAAAGTTGCACTATACAAGAATGAAGGTAGGGTAGGATACTTCAATATAGTACAAACACCAAGTATCGATACAACTGTTATGTCAAATTCTATTCCTGTTTTGTTAGCACCTGGAGATGAACTTAGTATACGTTCCGATACCGGTGAGGGGACAGAGGCGGTTGGACGTTTTGATTATTTAGAAGTTAAGATGTGGGGAGGAAAATATGAAGCAGAGGGAACGGAATTTCTGTCCGACTCATTACATACAATTGAGGCAGAGACTGCTAGCCAAGGGTTCAGTGTCGATGGCTTTGAAAATATAGATAAAGCGGGAGTAAAATTTCCGTTTAGTATCCCTGTGGATGGAACATATATACTAAAACTAGCATATTCAAGAATTAATTATGAATTAGCTGATTCCATTGGTGTCTACGTTGGGGACGAGCGCCGTGGTACCATTGATTTAAAAGCACAGGGGATTGATGTTAATGCCTACGGGGAATCGGATCCAATTGAATTGGATTTAAAACAAGGCGAAAATATTATAATAAAAGTTGATAAGGAAAAAGGGGACGCGGGACGATTATATATGGATTATCTGTCGATCCAACCAAAAGAGACAGAATCAAATGAAGTTGTAATAAAAGAATATTTTAAAGACAAGTTTTTCCGTGTATTAGTTGGTGATACATTCACGATTCCAGTTTCCAATGTGGCAGAGGGAGATAAGTTGACGTTTTCAAGTTCTAACGAAGATGTCCTAACGGTAGATAGTAATACTGGTATTATACAAACAAAGAATCCTGGTGAGGCAATTATCACAGCTCAAAGTTCGCTGGATGAAAACATGATATCTACTTGTAAAGTTTTAGTAGTTACTTCAGAAGAGGAGTTAGCTCCAAGTTCTCTTCAATATAAAGCAGAGGATGCAGAATTAATGCATAGTGCTGCTAATCCCATTATTAAGACAAGCTCTGGATTTTCAGGTAATAAGTTTGTAGAAATTTATGATGCAGGTAATGGTGCTGCCGTTCGTTTTCAACCAAATATTACAGAGGCAGGGGAGTATCAAATAAACTTACGTTACGCGAAAGGATCGATGTTCCCAAGAGATAGTGTATCTATTTTTGTTAATAATACAAAAGTTGGCAAGTTTGTTTTAAAACAATCACCAACTCTTACTACGACACATGATTCCAATGTAGTTTCCGTATCATTAAAACCAGGGGATACAATCACAATTCGTAAGGTTGATGAAGATGGGGATAATTCTTTATTCCGTTTTGACTACTTAAATATTACTCCATATGCGGTTATTCCTGTTCATGGTATACAAATAAATGAAGAGAATGTAACAATTGCAAATAAAGAGACATATATGGTCGATTACTCGGTAACCCCACAAGTGGCGAATGGTGCAATCGTATGGAAATCTAGCAATGAAGCAATTGCACAGGTCGATGGAGGTATAGTAAGAGGAATCGCACAAGGAACGGCTACGATTACTGCAACATCTTTATATAATAGTTCTATTTCTGCTAGTATGACAGTAACAGTATCTGAAAATGATAAAATAGAGACATTATCTAGTGATGAAATGACGGTAATGTTAGATAGAAACTTTCCACGTGTTATTGAATATAAAATGAATGAATCTGGGAATACGATGGAAGGAAATACTACAGTTCTAAATAAATTAAAAATTAATGGACAAGATTATAAGCCGACCGTAGAATTTACTAAAATTAGTGCAGATACAGCTATGTATACTTTAAATATTGAAGAGTTAGATGCCATTATTAAGATCCAGGTAAAAGTAGAAGGTACTATTCTTAAAATGGACTTTAATGAAATTAAGGAAAGTGGGGAACGATCAAAACGAATTTACACCATTGAAATTCCAAATCACAACTTAGCTTCTGCAAGTAGTCGTGATGCAAATGCTAGTTTCGCTGGCTCAGCTATGGAATCCGATATTACAAAAACAGGTGACGAATTTATTGACTTGACTAAAGATACGAATGTGTCTTCTCCAACTTCTTACAATTACGCTTTTATTTCCAATGGTAAAGTAGCGGCAGGAATAAGAAGTAATGCATATGGGGTGTCTCAAGACGGAAAGCGTGTGTATAAAGAAACCGTAGCAGAAGGGACAGCATTCCGTACCAGTATTCGAAGTGGATCATGGGTGTGGAGATATGAGGATTACACAAAGAAATTTCTTGACTATGAAGGTAAATATGGTCCAAAAGGAGAATTAGTAACAAAAACTTATGAAGATTCACCAAACGATGAGGATTTGCCTTTGGTTTATGTAGTACTATCCGAAGATAAAAATAAATCAGGTGCTGTTGATTGGCAAGATGCTGCAATTGAATTCCGTAAAGTAATGGCAGACGCAATCGGAATGGATAAAATACCAGATGCCGTTGTACAGCGACTAATTATGCCACAAGGTGGAACCGGGAATTACCCATTTATTTCTTCGTTAGATGAAACAAAGAGAGTGTTTTTAAATACAGATGGTCTAGGACAGATAATTCTTAATAAGTACCATAACCTTGGCTTTTGGGCAGACTTTAGCGTTTATGATGATCATTTAGGTGGATTACAAGATTTCAAATATTTTGTAGATAAGTCTACCGAAGAATATAACGGTTTTGTTGGGGTTCATAGTAACTTTATAGAAGTATTTGCAAAAACAAACCATTTTAGTAGAGAAAGTATACAGATGGAAAGTGATGGTATAACCCCTAAGAGTAAAGGTTATAAAGCTTTCGGATATTATTTACATCAATGTTACGCTGCAGATGATATTTGGGATGCATTATCCAAAGATCGTTTACGTCGTATGAAGGAATTTAAAAATGATGTTCCAAATTTAGGATTTATTTACAGCGATGTATACTCAAACAGTGGTTGGAGAGGCAAACAATTAGCACAAGATTATAAAGCTGCAGATTTGGCTTATTTTGTAGAATGGCCGTATCAAGCAGAAGATGATGCAGTATGGGCACATTGGGCAGTAGAAAAGAGTTACAGTCCAGCAAATTTAAAAGCATATGCAAGTGACATCGCACGATTTATATTTAATGATACAAAAGATCGTTGGGATAATTATGCGGATATTTTACCAAAAGTGAGAAAACCAAATAGCTGTAATTTATTGATGGGTGCCGATACAACTTCATATGAAGGTTGGGTACATGATGGAGTAAATCAATATGATTATATAATCACAAAAATATTTGATAATAACCTACCTACAAAGTATATGCAACATTTCCCGATTCTGCGTATGGATAAAGATGAAGAAGGTTGGGCTACACACATTTGGTTTGAAGAAAATGTGGAGGTATTCCAAGATGAAAACAACGATAATAAGCGTACAATCGCAAAGGATGGTAAGGTTATTTATACGGAAGACAGTTATTTGATTCCATGGGATGAAGGTGACATGAATAAAAGGAACGAGGAGGAAGAAAAAGAACTTAAACTTTATCATTGGAACGAGAATGGTGGAACAACTACTTGGGAATTACCAAATAGTTGGAATGGATTATCTAATGTTTATGTATATCGCTTAACCGATCAAGGAAAAACAGACAAAGTTGTTGTTCCAGTGGTGAATAATAGTGTTACATTAGAACATATGGAAGCACGTATTCCTTATGTTGTATATAAGGGAGAGGCAACTCCAGAAAAAGATGTTTCGTTTGGCGATGGCAGTTTTGTAAAAGATCCTGGCTTTAATTCAGGTCGTCTTGATTATGCATGGTCATTAGAAAAAGGCGATGCTTCGGTAAAGAAAAATGATATCGAAGGAGATGAAGGTATTTCAATTAATAATTACAAAGGTCAGGTAAGAAACTATGAACTTATTATTGATGCATTAGATGAGACTCAGGTAAGCCAAACAATTACAGGTTTAACACCAGGAGAATATGCAGCATCTGTTATGGTTGAAGTTGAACAGGGTAAAACGCGTAAAGCATCTATTTTTGTAGATTGTGGCGATAAAACGGTATCAAATTATGCAGATCAGTCTGTGTTACGTAACTATGATAGATATGATTCCAAAGTTGGTACCTATATGTTACGTATGCGTGTTGTGTTTACCGTACCAGAAGGAGAAAATAGTGCAGTTATTCGACTTCACGCAGAAGAAGGCGACGGAAAAGTTCGCTTTGATAATGTACGTGTATATGATACAACAACGCCAATTGTACCAGAAACTGCTCAAAATGTAGTGTTGTATCAGGATTTTGAATCAGCGCTTCGTCCTGGGGGAACGGGAAATGATAAGTATAAGGCAACCTATGAAGGATGGTTTCCATTTAATCTAGGTGCTTCTGGTGGTTATCGTGAATCAAGAACGATGATACAGTCCAGACATGATCCATATACACAAAACAATACAGATCCGATGTGGGATACGACTACCCTTCCTGTCGACTTTGTTTTGGATGGACAAAAATCATTATCAACTATCCATGGGTCTATAGGTTCTGCATTCCAAACATCACCACAGGCAGTACGGTTTAAAGAGGGCCATACATACCGCGTTTCATTCTTATACCAAACCAATATTGAT
>JBKTKK010000016.1:0-20946 GCA_047242405.1 Lachnospiraceae bacterium
CAAAAACCGCCTCCCCTTTCGCGGAATGTCTCTTTGTCCCTTCTACATCGGTCCCGGCTCCATACGGAGGGTTTAGTCCTACCTCTGTGCTTATCTGTTGTACAAAATCTTCGAAAAAGTCTTTCCCAGGTTCTGTTCCGATGTAATAGGCCCTACCTTTTCCAAAAGCATTGACGGTAAAGCAGGTTACCCCTTCATAAAAATCACTTCCATACCTTGCCAACGATTTTGCTGATTCTGTATGTACCGTATCACAAAGCAAATGGCAATCATACTGCTTTTTAAACCCTTCCATGTTCTCACAAAAAACCATCTCGTTGCTTTCTTCTGTAAATAAAGCATCGGTTTCCTCGATACGAATTCCTAAAATATCTTTTAATAAACCTGGATACGCACCGAAGATACAGCGATCATTTTCATCCACCAGTCCGGTCATTGTCGTAGCAATAAACGTACCTCCATTTTCTACGAAGCGACGAATTTTATCTGCCACCCCTTCTTTCATCATATATAGCATTGGTGCTACGACTACTTTGTAATTCTCCAATGAAGCCTGTACTGGAATAATATCCACTGGAATATTGTTTTTATAAAAGGCCTCATAATAGTTTCTAACGTTTTCTAAATAATTG
This sequence comes from Lachnospiraceae bacterium, assembly GCA_047242405.1. Taxonomy (GTDB): domain Bacteria; phylum Bacillota; class Clostridia; order Lachnospirales; family Lachnospiraceae; genus Fimimorpha. Next base: position 633 of record JBKTKK010000016.1, read on the forward strand.
ATATCCACACTTGGACCACTGGAAAGTTCGAGTGCCCACCAGTTATTCCAATCAAAGTAGATTGCTACCTCCGACTTTGTTCTTCCTCCGAGGAATTGGTCTTTCATTCGTTCTAGTTCATGTCCTAACTTTGTACACTCTTTAAATACCCTCGTATCATTCCTTCCAGAATGGGAAATAACCGCGCCGTGGAATTTTTCCTGTCCTGCAATTGATTGTCTTAACTGGAAAAAGAGACAGGTATCCGCACCATGGGCCATCGCCTGATAACTTAGCAAACGTACTTCTCCTGGTCTTTTCAGCTTATTAAACGGTTGCCAATTCTGCTGATTGGGGGACTGTTCGGTTATCATAAACGACTCCCCTCCCTTTAAGCCTCTCATGATATCCAATTTTAAAGCGATAAGGCTACGGTCATCTTTAGGACTTGGATAATTATCCCATCCAACAATGTCCATACTTTCGGTCATAACAAACTGGTCTAATTTCTTAATATAGCCCGACATATTGCTTTGAACTGGTATGTGGGGGGTGTATTTTTTTAATACCTCATACTCATTTTGATAACATTCTTTTGTGGAATCCGTTACAAATCGCATATAATCCAACTGAATGGCAGGATTAAATCGATAATCATCATTTAATTCCGTTGGAAGCGTGACTTCCTCAAAACTATATACAATTCTACCCCAAAAGGAGGTATGCCACTTCTCATTTAAGTTTTCAATTGTCTTATAGCGCTTCTTAAGCCATAGACGAAATTTTGCCTGACAATGGTCACAGTAGCAGTATGTACCATACTCATTGGATACGTGCCAAATTGCTAGCGCAGGGTGATTTCCATATCGCTTTGCCATCTCTTCTGCTATGGCAGCAGCACGCTCACGATACTTTAGACTGTTGTAACAGAAAAACACGCGCATTCCATGGGTACGTTTCCTCCCCTGAATATCAACGGGAAGTACCTCCGGGTATCTTGTTGATAACCAGGCTGGTTGGGCCGTCGTAGGTGTTGCAAGGCAGACAGAGATACCATTTTCTGCAAACTTATCCATTAACTGATCTAACCAAGCAAACTCATATACCCCTTCATCGGGCTCTAACTTTGCCCAGGAAAACACAGGAAGGGTTACAAGATTAATTCCCGCCTCCCGAAATAGACGCATATCTTCTTCAATCGTGGCCTCATCCCACTGGTCTGGATTGTAATCTCCACCATAATAAATTTTATTTGCTATCTTCATTCCTTTTCTCCTCAATCTGTACAATTTTCTTGACGGTTAGGCCCAAACTTCCAAAATTGGGGGCTGCGTCATTCCCGTTGGTGCAAGCTGCATATGCGTTGATTGGCCATCGTGCATTTGCCATACTAACGTATTTGTCACCTCAATTTTCAACTTATTCTCGCCGACTTTCAGTAACTGTGTAACATCTACGCGATAAGGACTTCCAATGACCATACCTGCGTAGGAATCGTTGACCCAGATTTCCGCACAATCTCCAACCTTTGGAAGTTTCAAGCTATATTCTGCGTCTTTTACTACTTCCATTTTCAGCTTACCTTCATAAGAAAAAGTTCCCGTAAATCTAGGAAAGCCTTCCCTACCATTCATATTAGGTAACTTTTCAGATTTCGAAATTGTCCGAACTTCTTCAAATACAGGATAGGTAGAGGCTTTGCTTTTGGATACCCTCCAATCGGAATGTATCGTCTGTTCTTCCACAACTTTTAAACTAGGGGTTGCTTGCGCCTTACTATGTACCTTATCTTTTATAAATACTTCTGCCTGCCCCGGTTCTAAAACGAGATGCAAACTCCCGTTTTTCATGGATGGGCTATGGATTTTATTCGTTAAACCGTCATATCTTCTTAGCTGACTTACGGTACAATCCTCAAATTTCACATAAGTATCAACGATTTCAAATGGACTCTCGTTAAAGAACATGTAAACTTCCCCATCCTTTTGCTTATAGCAAGACGCCCGTAGAAATGGATGCGTACCAGAAAATATCATCTTCTGTTTTTGTGTCTTTCTAATTTGTTTTGCAATGGCATCTAGACCAATGACTGTCACTGACTCTATAAAAGCGTCTTGGATTTGGTTATTATGGGATGTTTTTTCTGGTAACTCATTTATTAAATAAATCCTTAAACCTTCTTTTGCTGCCGTAATAACCAAATGTTCCACCGTTTCAGGTAAGTATTCCATGTAAGGCAAAATAAGTGAACCATAGGTTATACCATTCACTTCTAATTTGCCATCCGCTACTTTGTAATTTTTCTCCGTAAACACGTCAGCTGGGATGACATCCAAATCTAACTGGCTTTCCATCAACGCCCGAACCGGTTTTTGGAATAGCATCGTATCCCCGCCACTCCATTCGCTATCGGCATGATAAAGCACTGCTGCATCTGCCAAATGTATTTCCGTTTAATAAATGGCATAAACGATTCATATAATGCATTAAAAGAACGAAGAAACGATATTGGGATTGTTTCCACCCGCATAAAAATGAGGGGACAGTCTCGATCTGGAAATTGCATGGAAAAGGCATGGGGACAAAACGTTGATTCCACGTACGAGCATATGATCCGTTAGCCATTTCATAAGACTTACCCCTTCTGCCCAGCCATAAGCTCCATAAATTTCACAAAGTGCCCGGCCTTGTTTTCGAGCATCCATGTGTGCTGCGGAGCTTCCAAGTTTCGCTAGACCATAGTGGAAAAATTCTCCATCCCGATCCGAGGCAATCCACTGATGAATTGTTTCTGTGAACCCAGGTATAATTTGCAATAGAACGACATCAATGCCGGACATATCCTGCCCTTTCATATAACGGAAATAGTGACCAATACTGCATCCAAGCCTTCCATGTGCATTGTCATCTTCAATAATATGGCCAATATATTCTACACCACGATCTCTGCACCATTTTCCCACCTGATTCGTAAAACAAGATTGAATAAGCGCACTGACACTGTCCATAAAGTCGGTGCGAATTCCTGATGTTTTCTCCCCGTATTCGTACCAAAGAGCTGGTAAATAATTAGTGAAACTTTCTCCCCATTTGGTTTTTAACTGTTTTTCTAACGCCTTACTCCAGGGCAGTTTAACGTCCCTTTTTCCTAACTTGCCTATAAAATCATAGCCAGCGGTGTTTCCAATTTCTGCCTCATCAGAGAAAAAGCCTGCAAAAGTATTTCCAAATTCCGCTTTATACCGAGAATAGTGAGGCTCATATACCGCATCTAATAATACTTTTACCGAATCCGCATCGATTAAGTTCATATAAAATTCACGACCACCATTTTTTTGAGTCGTAAAAAGTACAAAGATGCGATAAAACCCTTCTGGTATATCAAAGTAGACAATGCCGTCTTCCACCTTATCGGTAAGGTTTAGCACCTCCCCTCCATCGACATTTAAGGTTTCTGTATCTGTTTTTTTACAGGCTAAAACAGCCATTAGTTTCCCATCACTTCCTAGAAATGGTTCAATTAATACGGCACTGTCTTTTGCAGGTCCAATAACGTCCATATGACGTTCTGCCAAATAAACTTTTGCAAGTTCAGGCTTTTCTTTAAATGCTCCATTGGCATATCCAACTGGAAATTTGCTGTCATCCAGTAACCAGACTTTCATTTGATTCTTTTTTGCAAGATCCATAATCAAGTCCATTTCTTCCCACCATACCGGCCCCATAAAATCCGGATGTGGTCTTGACTCTACACAAATTTCTCTAATCCCGCATTCTCTTATGCGCTCTATTTCAACTTCAATTGCTTCCTTTCCCTCCCCCTTCATCCAAAGAAAGGGAAGGATGTAATTTCCACCTTTATTCTCCAATACCTCGTCTAGCCGTTTCATTATCCCCCTCATTTCTCCAATTGCTTTAAAATTAATTGCCACCTACCATTGGAAAGATCTTGTATACTACCATCTAACTCTGAATAAAATTTTGCAGTCGTATTGGCTGGAATAACAAGATTTACCTCAATCTCCTTATCACCAATCCGTCTCCAATGCACCGATAATTCACCGTAGGGATGACGATGGGTCACTTGTACATAATCGATTCCTTTTGCAAAGTGTGGCCTTATTTCTATTTCATCCAGCGGATTTTCATTACGGACCAATTGTATGCCACCAAGCCCAGCGTAAAACCATTCCTCTATACTACCAAGCATTAAATGATTTTGAGAATCGTGGGGGTGATCGGGATTTGGCCCATCCCATGATTCTGTTAATGTTGTTGCCCCACATGTCACCTGGTAGCCATACCCTGGTTTATCTGTAATATTAGTCATCTCATTGATAATATCCGAACGTCCATACATTGTTAATGCTGCCAGTACAAAGGGGTGTCCCACATCCCCTGCCGTAGTTGCATAACCACGGTTTATAATATCTTTTACTAAATGATCGAATACCTTCTGTCTATTCTCTTCCTCTACTAATCCAGTGACGAGACTCATCGCCTGTGCTGCCTGACTGCCGGTTGCATAACGCCCCGTCTGACCATCGTAATACTGAAGATTAAACTCCTCTTTTACCTTTTTCATTAAGGATTCGTATTCCTTTGCATCTTCTACCTTGCCAAGTTTTGTTGCAGCCCAGTGCATAATTTTTATATCATAATAATAAATTGAAGAGGCAATTACTGACACCGGTGTATTTTGAGAAAATGGTGGATTTGGGCCGATATCAAGCCAGTCTCCTAATCCATGATGCAGCATATAATGATGGGTTTTACTTGTTAAATAGCTTAAATACTTTTTCATCGTTTCATAATATTGTTCTACTATTGAAAAATCCCCATATTTTCGATAGACGTACCACGCATTGATGATGGATGCACTCCCCCATTCTGGAGAATCCACATAACCCGTATGCCATTGTTCAAATCCAGTTACATATTCTGGACAAATATCTGGAATTAAGCCATTCTCTCTCTGTGCTTCCTTCATATCCAATTCCGTCTTTTTATATAAGTTTCTTAAATCGTAATTATACATCATTGCCGGCCCAATGAGTGGGTCTCTTCCATCCACCCTAGCTTTTCTCTATGAGGACAGTCGGTAAATATACTTTTTATATTACTTTTCATTGCTTGATTAACGATTTGATGTATCTGGTTAAACAACTCATTGGAACACGAAAAACTTCCCACCTTTTCCATATCGGGATAAATAAATTCGCCAGTCAGTGCTTCAATGAGAGGTAGGCTATTTTCGTTCGATTCGCCAGTTGGAATTGCACCGGTTACCTTTACGTACCGAAATCCAGTATAAGTAAATTTAGGCGTATATTCCTGTTTCCTCTTGTCATTACATATGTAATTAACAATAATTGTTTCCGTGATCCATTGGTCTGGTTGCCCATCTTCTTTTATTAATTCTGCCGGGTATAAATTAATTTTGCTTCCCTCTAAACCTTCCTTTGGCAATGATAGTTTCATAGTTACCCAACCAGAAAAATTCTTCCCAAAGTCGTAGACATAGGATCCATCTCCTAACTTTGTTATTTGAATGGCTTTGTATTCCTCCATTACTTTTAAAGCTGGGGTTGATTGAACGACTAGCTTGCCTTTTGGTGGGGCAACAATGGATACCGGCATCCAAGTATTATTTTCTATAAAATCGCCACAAGAAAATCCATCTTGTTCCAATCGAGCATCGTAATCTTCTCCCCCATATAGATTCGAGTAGGTTAAGGGACCAGATGCCATTTTCCAACTATCATCGGTAACAATGATCTGATTGGTTCCATCCTCAAAGGTTAACCGCAACTGTGCAAGAAATTTCATTTTACCAAAGGATCTTTCATAGTATACATAGCGCTTTTTTACTACGTTATACATCCCGTCGCCTAAAAAAATTCCAATGCCATTTTCACCCTTCTTTACTTGACTTGTAATGTCATAAACCGAATAGAGACAAGTTTTATTATAGTTGGTCCAACCCGGTTCTAAAACTCGGTCTCCAACTCTTCTTCCATTTATAAATGCCTCATAATGGCCAAGACCACAAATATAAAGTCTCGCTTTTTCTATCTTCTTTTCGGCTTTGAACGTTTTACGGAACATATGGATTTGAAAGTTTTCCTTTTCTCCAATCCATGCCCCCTTCCACTCGGCAGCGTGGAAAAAAGCCGTTTCAAAACTTGCAATCTCACTCTCGATCCACTCATTTTCCCCTCTTGGTAAAATAAGTACCTTCCAGTAATAGTATGTGGATGATTTTAACGCTTTTCCTGCATAAGAGATTTGTACCATAGAAGAGGAAGGCACTTTCCAGGAATGGTGCTCCTGTGAATCGCATTCCCGGCTATCCCATACATTCCCCACATTTTTTTCTAACTGCTCCCTTTGGTCCGACACTATGATTCTAAAATTTTCCTGCTTCCAATTTTTCGTTTCTGTTTGTACATTCCAGCTAAAAATCGGCTGTGTAGAATCAATGCCACAAGGATTTTTTTGATCGTCAACTCTTAAATGATAAATTTTCATTCTGCCCCTTCTCCTTATAAGACGTTAAACTACAAAACTTTAGTCCTGCAAAAGAAACCAATCCCGCTGCCCGCGGGGTAAGATACCTTTGCTTCGAGGTATTCTATTTAACAAAAGGAGGGGTATGACCCTCTCCTTTTGTTACGAATCCATATATTAAGTGGATATTTGATTATCTCATGTACACAATGGTATAAGTACCAGATCCTGCTTCTGCAGTAAAATATTGTCCTGCATCGGTAAAGGATAGGCCATCAGACTGGAGCACTTCTTTTGCACCATCTAAACGAACAGCGGCCTGGGTATTCGCGGGAATTTGTATAACCATTTTTACCTTGTTTTCCTCTACTTCCCAATTCACTTTTACATCCCCATAAATGGAGTGATACGAGGCATGGACAAACTTAAGTCCTCCACCAACTCTCGGATAAATGATTCCATGCTCAAATCCTGGATTTTCTTCGTCAACTTCTAAACCGGCCATTACCCGATACATCCACTCACCAATGGCGCCATAGGCATAATGATTAAAGGAATTCATATCCGCACTCCACATAGAACCATCTGGTTTTAACCCATCCCAATGTTCCCAAATTGTTGTTGCTCCCATTTTTACCTGATATAACCAGGATGGAAAATCTTCCTTTAATAATAGGTCATAGGCTTCGTCAACACAACCATTCTCACTTAGTGCATGGCAAAAATAAGGCGTTCCAACAAAGCCGGTTACTAAATGTCCTTTTTCTTTTGCTAAAAGTCCTTTTAATCCTTCAACCGTTTGCTTTATATATTGTTTCGGTGCTAATTTAAAATATAAGGCAACAATATGAGCCGTCTGAGTTTGGACTGTCATCACACCATTTTCATCAAAAAAAGTGTTCTGGAACTTCTTAACTATACACTTATATAATTCGCTATATTCCGCTTCTATATCGGTCTTTCCCAGTGCCCTCGCTACTTTTACAAATAAGCCTGTAGAGTAAGCAAAGTATGCGGTACAGGTTAAGTCATTGGGTGTTGCACCAAAATAACTTCCTTCCTCAGCGTCTAATGCTACCCAATCACCAAATTGAAGCTTATAATTCCAAATATAGTCATTGGAGTGATTTTTCATAAAATCAATCCATCCCTTCATACTCTCATACTGGCACTGTAAAATTGCTTTGTCCCCAAACATCAAATACATCGTCCATGGATTTATAACGGCGACATCTGCCCAGGCAGCTGCCGAATGTGGTCCCTGGCTTAGTAACCAGTTATCATCGGTCCTTCCATCTTCAATATTCGGTACGACATGGGGAATGCCACCTTCTGGCGTCTGATCGGCAGCAACATCCGTTAGCCACTTCTTATAAAACGTATAGGTATTCATAAGATAACAAGCCGTACGGCAGAAAATCTGTGCATCTCCAGTCCAGCCAAGGCGCTCATCTCTTTGAGGACAATCGGTAGGAACGTCTAAAAAGTTTCCCTTAAGCCCCCATAAATAATTGTGATGCAACTGATTTAAAAGGGGGTTGGAACAAGTAATATTTCCCGTTTGCTCCATCTCTGAATGGAGGGTATAAGCCGTAAAATTTTCAAGTTTCGGTGTATTTGGATAAGACAATATTACTGCATATTGAAATCCCATATACGTAAACCTTGGATACCAGGTAACCTCTCCTTCTTCTGCAAATATATACTTCATTGTTGTTTTCGCTTGGCGTAAATTATCTACGTATACATTTCCATTGGAATCCAGTACTTCAAAGAGGCGAATTTGAATACAATCCCCCGGTTTCCCCTTCGCCGTTACATGGAGCCTTCCTGTCATATTTTGCCCGAAGTCAATTACCGTTTCTCCCTTGGGCGTTACAAAGATTCTCTTTGCTTTCATTTTGTCTATCATTTTTACCCTTGCGCCAGTCTGTGCACACAAAACATCTGTAGCAAAAGGCGTAATTATGACGGGCCTCCAAACACCTTCTGGCGTCACTGTACGGTTCCAGTCTTTTATTTCCAACGTGGCATCATAAGTCTCGCCGTCGTATATTTCCGAAAAAACAATTGGAGAATCTGCTCCGATCCAACGATCATTGGTCGTTATTGTTTCTGTTGTATCGTCTTCATATCGAATGACTAGCTGCATTGCAAAGGCTGTCTGATCACCATAATTATTTCGAGCCTTCGTTAAGCCCATTACCCCCTTATACCACCCAGCGCCTAACATTGCCCCTGCTACGTTATCCCCGCTACGAAGCAAATTAGTAATATCATAGGTTTGGTATAATAAATGTTTTTGATAGGACGTCCATCCTGGGGTCAGCTCATCCTTCCCTACTTTTTCTCCGTTTAAGAAGAAATTATAAAGTCCCAGCGCAGTGGTATAGGCATAGGCAGCCTTTAACTTTTTCTTTATTTGAAATGTTCCCCGTACATAAGTACCTTTGGAACAGGATTTGTAAGACTCATCCGTTTCAGCTGATACAAAGGGGGCGCACCACTCTTCTTTTGTTAACAGTGCCGTTACAAAGTATGCGGTTTCGCTCCATGCACTCTTCTCAAGGGCATCGGATATACGTACGCGGACATAATATTTCCAAGCAGATTTAATTGAAATATTTTCCACAAATTGGTGGGCCGATGCACTACTTTCCACCCAACCGCTATCATAGACAAGATTGGAGAAGCTTTCATCCTCCGCTATCTGCAATTCATATGCCTGTTGAATTACATTTCTTCGATCACTTTTTATTTCCCAACCAAACTGGGGGATATGATCACATCCCATTGGATTCGTTTCATAATCCATATGAAGTCTACTTATCTTAATCATTGTAAACCCCTCCACACCCTTTATTTTTTTGCTAAATTTAATATTGCTCTTGCTTCATCCGGTGTTGCTGGCTCTAATCCCATTGCTCTTATTAATGTCACTGTTTTTTCAACGATCTCGTAATTATACCTTGCCCGTTCTGTTTCACTTAAGTAATCACTATCTTCAAATCCGACCCGTACCACACTCGCTCCCATACCAATGGCTGCTGCCAAAAAGGTCCAGTTATCTCTGCCAAAATGAGTTACGCCCCATAATGCTGTTTTCGGAACAAAGGAACGAAAAGCGGTCAGCGCCTCTGGTGTTGCCTGCATACCGCCTTTATGGCCAAAGACTAAGTTATACAAGATGGGCGTTGCAAAGGGGAGTTCCCTCTCTACTTCCGCCATATCATTCAGCATCCCAATATCGAAAACTTCTGTTTCCGGGCGGATGTTCCTTTTATAGACTGCATCTGCACAATAGCGAATATCCTCAAAAGAGTTGATATAAACACGCTCCCCTAAATTCGTACTTCCGCCGTTTAAAGAGGCGCTCTCCACCCTTTGATAATTTAATGGGTTGCACCGTTCTTCTATATTCATATTAGATACGCCGCCTGTGGAGGCTTGCACCACAACATCTGTCTTTTCCAAGATGTTTTCAAAACATTCCACCATATATGAAATATCCGGTGTTAAACTCCCATCGGGCTTTCTACAGTGTAAATGGCACATGGCCGCCCCTGCTTCTACACTTTTTTTAACATCCTCTGCCAAACCATGGCAATTCACTGGTGTCCCTGCCTTAACAGGCGCTAGGGATATGATTACTTTTCTCACGTTTCCCCTTCCCCTTTCTAATCTACTAACTCTTCGATTATTTCACGAAGGGTTGTTACCTCTCCTACATTGCCTGGAAATATGATATACGGCATACCCGGAAATTTACTTTCCGCTCCTGTCATCCATACTGGGATTCCTTTTTTAATCTGTCCCATGACAAGTGCCTTTTTTACCTTTAGTGCCTTCGTTCCTACATCGCTGGATGTAATACCACCCTTTGCCACGATAAAACTTGGTTTTGTTTCCAATTTCCCAATAATACTGGTGACAGCCTCTGAAATCTTTACCGAAACCTTTAGTATTTGATCCTTATCACAAGTATCCGGCACTAATAGCTTTCTACTTGTATAGATGATACATGTATTCCCCTTCTTAATTAACGGTTCTACTTCCGAAACAGTGCGATTCACTTCTCTTTCTAAGCCACCCGCTTTAAAATAGGAGTTAACGTCAAACTCAATAAAACACAATTCTTTTTCTGACTCCATAAGACTTTGTAGTTGCAGAGTCGTCTTTTTTACATGAGACCCGATTAGTACAATGCCACCAATTTTTTTACCCGGTTTTACCAAATCCGCCTTTACGAGTAAGGGGATCTCTTCAATCCCAGCTAAAACCTTTGGGAAGGCAGCTGCCGTGCGGGCTAAAAAATGTTTTCCCCCTTGTATTGCTTTGAGAAAGGCGATACAAAAAATTTTTAAGTCTACATAATCAATGGCATTTACAATGATTTTATTAAATTCTTTTGCAGCCATTAATTTTTCATAAATGTCTTCTATTTGAAAATTTCGTAACTCCTCTATCGAAATGGTAATACAGGAATTTGCTTCATAGGCTTTCTTCGTCTTTTCTTCAATATATTCTGGTAAACTAGATGACTCATAGCCAAAGGTTTTATCCCAGGCAAATTCGGTCATTCCTGCCGGAATGAGAGCATCCCCCTCTTTTGCGTAATGGATGTTTCCAAAGGTATATCGTCCACCTTCCATAAAAAATGGACAAATTATTTCCCCATCTATGTCGTATCCACGGTTTTGTTTGATCTCCGCTGCCAGCGTTTCCGTTTCCAAAGGGTAATGTCCCCTTAAGGTTGAGTCTCCTCTTGAAATTAATACGAAATCCAAGCCCGATTCTTCTGAAACCTTACATACTCTATTTGCGATATCTTTATGTATACGAGCCGTTTCTTCTTTTGAAAAACTTCTAGAATTCGTCAAAAGAAAAAACATATTGTTTGTTTCAGCAAAGCCTGCACGAATCGTATCTTCATCCCAATCAGTATATACGGAAATATCGTGAACGGTTTGCACTCCTGTCGGATCATCATCCAACACAATGATTTTTTTCTTAAATCCCCTTAAGGCTTCCTTTAATTGAATATCCACCTTCCTGCTATCTACTGTTTCAAAAGATTGCAGTATGGATAAGGGCTTTTTCTCATATACCTTCATAAATGTCTCTCCTATTTATAGGCTACTGGAAACCAGATTCTCATTTCCCCATATTCACGGTTATCCCAGGCAAAGTACGGAATAAACCGAATCTTTTCCTCTTTAAATCCATGAAACCTTAACGTTTGGTATAAGGCGTTCCTGTCATATCCTTCCCGTTTGATTGCGTATTCATTCGCCTCTAAAGCTTGTATCCTTCTACCCTCAATTTCAATTTTTACTGGACTATACGTAGCATTTAAGTTTAGCATAATATCATCTAACGTTTCTAATTGACTATCGACGGATTCACAACAGTAAACCAATGGACCATATTCGATGGCTGCTTGATTCGCATTTTCCTCTACCATATTATGAGCCACCGATAAACGGGCTTTCATTTCAAAAAAGACGACGACTTCATCCTTGGATGGACAGTTAATTGTTACTGCCTCATAGGAGCCGCTCTTACTTTGATCAATTTCCTGCCTTTGTCCATTTACACTTATATATCCATTCGCTACCCAGGATGGAATACGAATGTTTAAACGGAATGGCACTTCATTTTTTACCTCTTTACATACAAATTTTATTTCCCCATTCCAAGGATAATCTGTATCCTGCACTAAAATAAACGAGGCCCCATTTTCTAATTCAAACTTTGCTTCATTTGCCCCATATAAACCAGTCCATACCGTATCCTTTGAAACCGTATAAACGTATTCACTGGATTGGGCAATGGTTCGGGCTAAGTTTGGAGGACAGCAGTAACTTAATATGTATTCGGATCGGGTTAAGGGCCAAATTAACTCAAAATCCATTTTTTGCCCGACGCAGCATATTTTCATAAAAGAAACGCTTACCATCTAAGCTAACAGCCGCTAAATTTGTATTTAGCATCATTCGTTCTATTATGTCAAAGTACTCTGCTTTCGGATCTATTTGAAACATCCGATATGCCCAAAATACAGCACCTAAGGATGCACAAGTTTCATTGTAAGCGGTAATATTCGGTAATTGATATTCGTAGCCATAAGCCTGATGTACTTTTTGGTCTACAAAAAAGTTACCATAGGGAGAAGTTCCATTGTATAAAGCCCCACAGCCACCAGTAATATAAAGCTTTTTATCAACTAGGCTTCTCCATACTTTATTTAAAACAGTTCGATACTCTTCGTCATTTTCTTCTGCACATAAGTCAGCCAAACCTGCGTATAAATAGTTGGCGCGCACCGCATGGCCAATTATTTTATCATGCTGCTTAAGTGGAATCCGATCTTGGTTATCATCCAAACCATCTTTTACACTATCACGAAGGGCAATGGCTTGTTTGGCAAGAGCCAAATATCGCCCATCCCCCGTAGTTCGATACATTTCAATTAAGCCCATATAATGAGAAGGGCATACGGCTGTTTGAACTTCCCCAGTCTTTGCTGCTTCTTCATATAGGTTTTCTAAATAGTCTGCAGTTTTTATTGCAATCTTCAAGAAATTTTCTTTTCCTGTCAATCGCTTATAAAGGCAAGCCGAGGTAAATAAATGTCCGAAGTTATAAACTTCAAAGTCATTAATATCTGCCATTCGGCATGCCCCATTGTTGTTTCTCTCTCCTAAAATCTGTTTTGTGGACAAATAACCATCGGCCTGCTGTGCCTTACCAATTAAGGAGATGTATGCGTCCAGCTGTTCTAACATTTCCTCATTGTTCGTTTTTACTGCCGTATACATAGCAGCTTCCATCCATTTATAAAAATCTCCGTCACCAAATACTGTTCCATCAAAATCGCCTTCTGCCTCACCCGCACAGATTCTGAAGTTCTCCAGCACATGGCTGATATCCTTACGTTCAAACATATGTTGTAACTGTGGAACCGTACTTGTTGCACAAGTATCAAACCGTTCTTTCCATAATCCTTTTGTCCATTTTATATCATTTATTTTAATAGGAGCTAGTTTGGCAAAAGGTGATTTTCTAGTATCTGTGAGCATTGTTACCGTCCTTTCTAATAACGATTTATATAAGACCTTTCATTTCTAACGCTTTCTTCACTGCCACTGCTCCAAATCTTGGGCTGGATACAACAGGTATGTCATAAGTTTCTGCTAGTAATTGTTCCACATATGCCATAGAACCTTGGCACAGTAAAATAACATCTACCTCGTCTTTTATTTCACCGGCTTTTTCGGTTAATAACTTTTTAAACTGTTCTTGATCTAGGCCAAAAGCGCCATCAATTAATCCATCCACTAAGGTTACTTGTTTATTCATCTCCCTAGCCACACGACGAATTGTATTTTTTGTTGGCTCTAAGGTTGTAGATAGGGTTGCCAAAACACCGATTCTTTTCCCAAGTCGGACCGCTTCTCGACACATATCTTCATCGATACGAACAATTGGGATCCCCGTATATTTTCCGATGCTACCTGCTGCGTCTGCTACCTCACCTACCGATGAGCACACATTTAAGATTACATCTGCTCCCTCTTTTATGGCATCCATATACATTGAAACTAAACGAGCAGCCGCAGGTGCGGTTACTGCCCCCGCCTCTCTTACTTCGGATAAGATGGAGGGGTCTTCGTAATTTAATAATTTAATTTCATTTCCCAGATTTTTTCTAAGCTCTACATTTACTAATTCGATTAGTTCTGGGGTTGTACTCGTATAAATAACGCCAGCTTTCATTTTTTACGTCCTTTCCCTTTCAAACAATTCTAGGATTACAGCTCCATTGCTTGCTTTTATTATATCATGGCATCCTAGCATTTAACACCATATTTACTGCATTTTTCCAACCTTCATACTTATTTTTCCGTTCCTGTTCATTCATTTTTGGCAAATATTTTGTCCGGCTAATGGAAGCAAATATCTCGTCTTCGCAATAAATACCAGCTCCGATTCCTGCCGCATATGCAGCTCCGATTCCAGATAACTCTTCTGCCTTTGGCACATAAATGGAACTATCTAAAATATCGCTTTGAAATTGCATTAGCCATTTATTTTTTGTAGGTCCACCGTCTACCCGAAGCTCCACTGCCTCTATGCTTGCAGCCTCTTTCATAATTGATACAATATCTGCGATTTGGTAGGCAATACTTGACAATCCTGCTTTTACTATTTCTGCTTTCCCTGTCGTTCTTGTCATCCCGTAAATCATTGCCGACACGTCACTTCTCCAATAGGGGGCACCCAATCCAGTAAATCCAGGCACGAGATACGTACGATCCGCCGGATTGGCTTGCCTAGCAAGGTCCTCGGTTTCTCCAGCCTCTTCGATCAGACCAAGCTGGTCTTTGATCCATGTAATGACTGCCCCGGTATAGTTTATATTTCCCTCTAAAACATACTGCACCTTCCCCTTCGTTTTCCAGGCCAAGGATGAGACAACACCTAAATCAGAAAAAATTGGCGTTTCACCTACATTCATCATAATGGAAGATCCCGTTCCATAGGTCGTCTTCATCATTCCTTTTTCTAAACACCCTTGGCCATATAAGGCACCATGGGAGTCGCCGAAAACGCCATGGATTGGAATCGGACGCTCCAGTAATCCGTCAAAATCCGTTTCCCCAAAATACCCATCGGAATCGGTTACTTGGGCCAAACATTCTTTTGGGATACCAAAAAGCTTACATAAGCTTTCATCCCAGCAAAGATTTGTAAGGTGAAACAGCTGGGTACGAGATGCATTGGAATAATCGGTACGGAACTCTTTTCCTTTTGTAAGCTTATATATAAGCCAGCTGTCCATTGTTCCGCAACAAATTTCCCCAGCCATCGCCTGCTCCCTAACCCCGTTTACGTATTGCATAATCCAAGCCAGTTTCGCTGCCGAAAAGTATGGAGATAGTTGCAAGCCTGTTGCTCCTTTTATCTCTTTCTCTTTTCCAGCATCTGCAATCCTCTTACAAATGGCCTCCCCTCTTGCACATTGCCAAACAATTGCATTGTAGACTGATTTTCCAGTTGATCGGCTCCAGGCTAAGGCCGTTTCTCGCTGATTGCTAATGCCAGCACAACTTAAATCGGAAGGGGCAACCTTACTTTTTTCTAATAACGCTTTTACTACTGCAATCGTATTTTCATATATTTCCTCTGGATTATGTTCTACCCACCCAAGTTCATTTACAATCTGTTTATGCCCTTTATCGGTGCGCAAAACAAGTTCTCCAGCTTCATCAAATAACATGGCCTTTGTTCCTTGGGTACTTTGATCAATTGCTATCACATACTTTGGCATAGGCTATATCAGCTCCATTACTTTTTTTACAATACCATCTGCGTTTAATTCATAATAATCAAATACTTCTTTTGACGTACCGGTGATGACCGGTTCATCCGGCAACGATAGGTTTACAACTTTTTTCGGACAATTTGCTCCGATTACCTGGCTAACAATTGCGCCAAGCCCGCCCGATGGTGCATGTTCTTCTATTGTTACAACTGCGCTTGCCTTAGTTGCTGCTTTTATAATCGATTCGGTATCAATTGGTTTTACACAGTACATATCTAGTACAGTAGCAGAAATTCCTCTTTCCTTTAAGCGATCTGCTGCTACAATCGCCGGTTTCACCATTTCTCCACATGCTATAATTGCGACATCACTTCCCTCTCTAATCCATGTAGCCTTATCCAAAAGAAAGGGGGTGTCTTCTTCCGAATAAATATCCTCTACCGGATTTCTGCCCACCCGAATATAGGCAGGTTTTTCATCTTTAAGTAGTGCTTCGATTAATTTCTTTGTCTGATGTCGATCACTTGGTACATATACCCGCATATTTGGAATTGCACACATGGCTGCAAAATCCTGGGCCGAGTGATGACTCATACCTAGGGCCCCATAACTGATACCACCACTAATTCCAATCAGTTTAACATTTGTATTTGAGTAAGCTACATCAACCTTGGCCTGTTCGTAACTTCTTGTACTTAAGAAACAAGCAGGGGATGCGGCAAAGGGCTTCTTCCCTGCCTTTGCCATTCCAGCTGAAATACTAACTAAGTTTTGTTCCACAATACCTACTACCACAAATTGATCGGATGAGCTTGCACGAAGGCGTGAAGTGCGCTTCCTCGAATCACTACAAACACGACAATATCTTTGTCTGTTTTCGCCTGTTCTACTAAAACATCACCGATTGCCTGGCGGTTTGGTATTTTATTCATGACGCGCAGCCTCCCTCTCTTTGCTAATTCAGCCAATGCCTTTTTGTACTGTTCCTCCGTCGGCACTTTGTGATGCCATGCCGCTTCATTTTCCATAAAGGATACACCATAGCCTTTGACTGTATTCGCAATTACAACGGTTGGTTTTCCTTTTACCGTTTCTGCTTCTTCGTAAGCCGCACATAAAGCATCTACATCGTTTCCATTTACCGAAATTACGTGCCATCCAAAGGAACGGAAACGTGCACTTAAATCATCATGATGCATAACGTCTTCCGTACAGCCAGAAATTTGCAAACGGTTACGGTCAACGGTCGCACAAAGGTTATCAAGCTTATATTGGGATGCTGCCATGGCCCCTTCCCATACCGAACCTTCTGCTAATTCCCCATCTCCCATTACCGTATACACACGGCTTGATCTTCCATCCATCTGGCAGGCCTTTGCAATTCCAACACAGACTGGAAGACCATGACCCAGCGAGCCTGAATTCATCTCAATTCCATCTAGTTTATTGTTGGGATGACCAATATACTTCGAGCCAAAACAAGAAAAGTTTTCAATCACGTCTTCAATTGGAAAGAATCCTTTTGCTGCCAACACGGAATAATAGGCTTCCACCGAATGCCCCTTGCTCATAACAAAATAGTCTCGACTTGGATTATCCTTGTTTTCCGGTGAAATATTCATCACATTAAAATACAGGCTAACGAGTACATCCATGACACTAAAATCTCCACCGATATGACCAGTTTTTGCCTTATATATCATTTTTAAAACATTTTTCCGTAGTTCATATGATATTACTTTCAAATTTTCCATCGTAAATACCCCTTTACTTGCGAACCGGATTATAAACCGCTTCTTTTACTTGCTCTTCAATTGGATCATAAAGATCTGGTGTAACACCGATATATTTACAGGCTTCATAAAGTATAGCAACCACATCTTTGTGAATACCGACACAGTGATGAATATATGGACCACAGACTATTTTATTTTCCAATCGTTTTAAATTGTCGACTTCTACCCATACATAGGTTCCTTTTGTATAAGGTCCTTCCACCCCTTTTGCATGACCAAGCAATAACGAATAATCTCCATTGTCTCCATCAAAACGGCAAAGTGTCATATCACCAGCTTTTGCTTCTGCTTCTACAGCCCCTGGGTGTTCAAATGCAAGTGGATACCCGATGGTTGGTTTTTCTTTTGCAACTGATAATGGCCATGGTCCACAATGCTGTAATAATTCACCATTTTCATTGTCTGGATGGCGGACGGTCCAGTCTGCAAAAAAGGTTCTTGCCTCATCCATACCTGCTGCCTCTGCCATCACTGCAGTAATGGCTCCGTGGATATCTGTCTCATACGACTGGAATTCCTTCATTTAATAGCGAATTGGCCGCACGGTATAATACCAATTTCGCGAAGTGCATTCCAGCATTGAATGTATTGCATTGCAACCATATTTATCGGCTAAATTTTTCATGGCAACCTTGAGGGCTGCTACATTTTCTAATTCATTCTCTTTAATTTTGATACACATATTCGTCTTACAAAAATCTACTACTTTCTCAACTTCAACCCCTTCCGCCTTTACCTTTTTCATCTCTGCCGTCAGCTCTGGAATAGGGATTGGGGATAACTGAATGTTATATTTTTCTAATAACTCCCCTTCGTTACACATCGTAGACCAAAAATCAAAGGGGCGAGGTCCAATTTGCAAAATTCTCGTATGACGAAATACTTTTACAACATTACATACCGCTAAGAAGTTTTTAACTCCCTGTTCAAACTCTGGATCAGTTAACCGACAATTTGTTAAATAGTAAATGGAACTTGAAATCTTCTAAGTACTTTTCCTGTGGCAAATAAACCACATTGGCTATCACGAAGGCGAATTCCATTTTCGTCTGGACGTTCATCTCTAGGTCCCCATAACAACACTGGTACATTTAAAGTCTTGGCTAATCGCGCACAGACATATTCGGTTCCAAAGTTACAGTGAGGAAGAAATAAACCATCGACCCCCGCCCGTTGGAATTTTTCTATAATTTTAGGGAGATCCTTATCATCGTAGAGCAAACCTTCTTCATTTATTTCTTCCAAATCAACAAATTCTACATTTAATTCTTCCAAACGCCTTTTTGTGAGCTCCGCAAATTTTAATGCATCTGGTGCACTAAAAATACTTCTTCTCGTTGGAGCCACCCCTAACTTAATCTTAGCCATAAAATATCCTCTCCTTCTCAATGCCAATTAAATTTTTTCTAAATATTTACTAAATACTATTATAAATTTAAATAAATTATACTTAACTTTAACTTAATTGTCAACTTAATTTAATTTAATTTTATTTAATAATCTTTGAATCCTATTGACGTTTTTCATGAAATCGGGTATAGTAATAAAAAATTTACGTAATTGATACGAAGTAAGGAGGATTATTTTTTATGCCAATTTCTGCAAAGGAACTGGCGCAGAAACTTGGTATTTCTGCGGCTACCGTTTCTATGGTTTTAAATAAAAAGCCTGGCATCAGCGAAAGGACACGCAATATCGTATTGGACGCTGCCCGGGAATATGGTTACGATTTTTCAAAAAAAGGAGATCCTGAATCAGGAAATGGTGTGATTCAATTCGTCATCTATAAGAAACATGGTACGATTGTTGCCGATACCCCATTTTTTGCCCAATTAACGGAAGGAATCGATGCTGGATGTAAACAACACGGCTATGAATTACAGATTACTTATTTTTATGAAAATCAAGACATCCAATCACAAATCCAATCCATTTCAGAAAAAAATTGCCAAGGTATTTTGCTTCTTGGAACAGAAATGGAAGTAGACTTCTTCCAACCCTTTTCCGACTTGAAAATTCCTATGGTTCTCCTCGATACTTATTTCGAAGAATTAAGCTGTGATTCCGTTCTCATAAATAATGTACAGGGCGCTTACCTTGCAACCAATTACTTAATCGGCAATGGACTAAGTGAGGTTGGTTACCTTCAGTCCTCTTACACCATTGCTAATTTTGCAGAACGGGCCGATGGGTACTATAAAGCACTGCGCCACCATAAGCTGCCTACGAACCATCCATACACTCACAAATTGACACCGACGATGGAAGGTGCTTATATGGATATGTTGACCATATTGGAAAATAATGCTTCCGTTGCGAAGGCATATTTTGCCGACAACGATTTAATTGCCGCTGGTGCTATGCGGGCCTTAAAAGAATATGGCTATCGCATTCCAGAAGATATTTCAATCATCGGTTTCGATGATATGCCTATCTGCGATTTTCTTGAACCAAGATTAACGACCATGGAAGTACCAAAGCAAAGACTCGGTGTGTTGGCCGTGGAACGCCTCGTAAGCAAAATTTCTCAAGAAACTAATACAGTCATAAAAATCGAAGTATCGGCAAAACTTCATGAGCGAATGAGCGTGAAAAAAAAATAGATGCATTGGCTTTTGCATCATTAAAATTTGCAAAAGCCTTTTTCTTATTCCCCTACTTGAAGATTTTTTGAAGTTGCCAATGCCAAAAATCGTTCTCC
>JBKTKK010000017.1:0-19426 GCA_047242405.1 Lachnospiraceae bacterium
CTGCTGTGAAAATAAATGGTTTTCCTTTTTCTATTTGAATAACATCCACTTCCGGTCTGGATACAATATCTAATCCACTCTCATCTGCAGCTTTGCTATAAGCTTCTGGAATTACTTCATTTGCTGCATCTTCATAAAAAATTCCGACACCATACATTTTTTCGATAATCTGGCGTGGAGCCTTTCCCTTACGGAAGCCCTGTACATTGATTTTCTTTCTGTTTTTTAAGTATGCCGTCTGTAATGCCTGCTCGAACTCTTCTGCGGAAACCTCTATTGTCAACTTTGCCATACTTTTTTCTAACTGTTCTACCTGTACACTCATTTGATTGTTTTCCTCCTAATTAAACTTTCGTTCTCTCTCTAATCGGCAGAGAGTCGCCTGCAATGTACAATTATAACACAAGCATTAGTAAATTACTAGAGAAAATTTTATAAACATAACAAATCAATCCATTCTAGGATTTGTATTCCTAATGGAATGCACTAATAAGCGAACGAATTGATCAATTTACACTTTATTAGTTGATTTTTCTAAAGTTTTGCGGCATTGGATGGCTCTGTTGAAAAAGTCGCTAGACCTATCAATGGAGATAATGTATTTTCTATAAATAGTATTAATAACTCTATTGAACAGGTAAATGTAAAATCTACATTACAAACTATTGAACTTTCTTCTATTTTATTATTTGTTATACTTGTTTTGACTATGGTTTATTTGCAAACAGTCAAAAAAACAATCTAATAATGACACCTTCAACCCACAAACAAATTACTTTTCTCGAAACAGAAAATGCACATTTCACTTCTCAATATACGGTGTTCTTTAACCTATATGATAAAGAGTGCAACTATATTCAGATTTGTATCCGTGTACCTCCCAAAGATCGTAAATAGAACACTTTCCTTTTATTTTTATAAACTATTCGTATTGAATTGCACTTTTTATTTCCTTCGACTTTATTTCCCCCTCTAAAAGAGATACTAGTTCTAGGCCCAAGTCTATTGCAAATCCCAATCCCCTTGCAGTAGTAATATTTTTATCTGTTATAACACCTGTGGTAGTATACCTTGCTCCTATCAACTTATCTTCAAAGCCTGGATAACAAGTTGCCGTTCTTCCATCTAATAAATGTAAACTTCCTAATACACTCGGTGCCGCACAAATGGCAGCTATTCTCTTTGCCGATTTATTAAAAGCAATCAGCAATTCACCTAACTCCTTATGATTTCCTAAGTTTTTTGTGCCAGGCATACCTCCTGGTAAAAATAATAGATCTGCATCAAAAAAATTTGCATCCTTAAATAAAATATCCGCTTTTATAGTAATTTGATGAGAACCAGTAACCTCTAAATAATTCGTAATAGACACAAGTGTAACTTCTACTCCTGCCCGTCTTAAAATGTCTACGACAGCAAGACATTCCACTTCTTCAAGACCTTCTGACAAAAAGGTATATACTTTACTCATAACACATTTCCCTCCATTCTTTTTAGCACTTATTATATTCTTAATTATAAGGATTTACTTATTTTTTTCAATCCGGTTCAAATAATTGAAAGGATTGACACCCCTTTCATACAAGATTACAATAACATTAACCTATATTATATATCAACTAAAATCGTGCATACTATAAGTTATAACAGAAGAAGGGATGAAAAAATGGAGATTGAACGCAAATTTTTGATTAACCATATGCCAGAAAATATAGAAAACTTTCCTTACCATGACATCGAACAAGCCTACTTATGCACTTCCCCAGTTATTCGCATTCGAAAAGAAGATGAAACCTATTACATGACATACAAAGGAAGTGGAATGATGATGCGTGAAGAGGTAAACTTACCACTCACGAAAGATGCTTATCATCATTTAAAAGAAAAGGCGGACGGGAATGTTATTACGAAAAGAAGATACAAAATTCCTCTGACAACACCAACTGCCAAAACCACTGACATTCTTTTTACTTCACCTCTAACAATAGAGTTAGATATTTTTCACGGAGCGAAAGAAGGCCTAATTATGGCGGAAGTAGAGTTTTCATCGGAAGGAGAGGCAAATAATTTCACCCCCCCTTCATGGTTTGGGGAAGAAGTCACTTATTCCTCCGCCTACCATAATAGTAATATGATTTTTACTACCCAATAAAAATAGAGTGATATTAAAAAAAGCCTGCTATAGCAGGATTTTTTTTACAAGGAGTTTCACCTTGCGCCCTTTCATGGCGTGTTTTTTATGTAAAAGGCGGCTGCATGTATTCCTGCTGCCACCCTCTTTTTTACTGAATAAACTCCAGCGGATCGATTGGTGCTTCCCCATTTAGTAGTTCTAAATATAAATTTGCTCCCTCTACCGAATAATATTTGGTGGGATCATTTACAGAAGCAATGACAGTAGCTGCTGTCACAAACTGTCCCTCTGCTATATTAATGTCCTTTAACTGTCCCAATATTACACGGTATTCATTTCCAAGACTTAATACAACATAATTTCCGATCTCTTCATTTGATCCGATAGACATAACTTGAGCATCGAATGGAACAGATACTGGTGTACCAACTTCTGCTTGAATCACAATTCCAGGACTTACTTTATACTGCTCTAATGTTGCATAGTATACCGTCTTGTCCATCGAGTATTCTCGTAGTAAATTACCCTGTACTGGCCACTGCATCTTACTTTCTGCATTGAAGTTCAAATCGAGTGACAATACCGTACCATTCACAGCTTCTCCAGGATCTGATTCTTCACTTGCATTAGCCGCTAAATCAGCATCACTACCAGAAACTTGGGAAGCATCTCCGGTCTCATCCGCATCAACTAATGCCTGTTCTCCAACATCATTACCCGCTGGTTGATTTGCTGACTCATTCGCATCAGCTACGTTCTCTTGTGGTTCTGTTTTTGTTTCATCTGCCACTTCATTTGTCGGAGACTCCAAGTCTAAGTATTGGTTGTCGTTTTCTCCTTTGTTCTGATTGTTAATGACAGCTGCTGCTGCAACTGTAGTCAGTAATACTAAACATAGTAGCATTACTGTAAGGAAAACCTTATCTTTGATTAGTTTTCTAAATTTACCACTTTTCATCATTTATCACCTCGGTAATAGTCTTACCGAAAATAGATGACTTATACAGCTTTAATCTCAATATTCGTATAATAATATCTCAAAATTTCCATATATTTTACTCCATTCACTCCCATGCGATCTGCTCCCCACTGACTTAGCCCATATCCGTGCCCAATTCCTTTTGCTACAACCCTAATTTTCCCTTCATAATCCTCAAAAGAAAAACTAGATGATGCAAGGCCTAATGCATCCGCAACTGATACCCCACTAAATTCACACCCATCAATTTGAAGTTTCTCCACATATCCACTTTCATCCTTTGCAATAATCTGGATATTCGATAAAACATTTTCCACCTTCACCTGTTTGGATGCATCGATTGCATTGATTCTTTCTACAAATGCATCTAGCTCCATTACCTTCATTTGCAGATATCCATCTGCTTCTATATCATAGGGGCTATCCTTCACCGCCAAATAGGGACAGAGTCCACTTTCATCTTTTCTCGTTTTCCCACTACTTACAGAATGGTATAGTGCATCAATATACTGATTTTGATATAGTAGAACTTGTTTCGATGTCGCCTTTACGGCCTCTTCAATCTTACTATAATAATCTTGAAAATTATTTTCCCCCCATATTTCTTCCATCTCAATGATATGCCCCTTGTCAAGTAGACAGGGCAAATATCTAAAATGAGATGCTGATGAACGACCGCACGTAGTTTTGTGTGGTCGTTTTTTTTATGCACACCATCTCTCTTTATATTTAACAATTCGTTTGTTTTCAGGAATAGGGTATTCCATCGGTCTCTCAGAAGATAATGCTTCTGTTCTTACTTCTAACGGTGTCTTGCAGTGATATCTATCTTGAGGACGTTCTTCACTGTAAAACCTTATATAATCCTTGATTGCGAATCTCAATGATGCTTCGTCAGTTATTTCATACATTTGGTACATTTCTGATTTTATGATACCCCAAAAACTTTCCGTAGGACCATTATCAATACAGTGACCAACTCTGGACATTGATTGTTCCATTTCCTGATCTTTAAGTTTCTTTTGAAAAATTTTACTTGTATATTGAAATCCTCTATCGCTATGAAAGACTGGTTTTGCATTTGGATTAGAGGCTAGTGCTTTATCGAATGTTTTAAATACCAGCTTATTATCATTTCTGCAACTGATTACATACGAAACTGGATACTTATCATATAAATCTAAGATTGCGCTTAAATACAGTTTTTTCTTTTCTCCCGGAACTTTAAATTCAGTTACATCTGTAGACCACTTCTTATTTGGAGCCGTTGCATAGAAATCTCTTTTCAACTTATTTTCTGCTGTTGCTTCAGGTATAGAAGATTTATACTTTTTCTTTTTCTTTCTGATTACGGAATGAATGTTTAGTTTCTTCATAATCCTATGTACTCGGTTCTTACTATAATGGGTCTGGTTGAAGTAGTTAATCCAGGATGTCATTCTTCGATAGCCTAAGATATGACTAAAGCGTTCATCGTACTCTTTGATAAGTTCGGACAGTTTAATATTTTCTAATTCCTGTTTTGGAGTTTTACGATGTAACCATTTATAATAAGCAGCTCTGGATATTTCAAGCTGTTTACACATCCATTCGATACTCCATTTCTTCATATCATGGAGATTTCTAATGGCTAAATATTTAGATTCGTAACGTAGCTTTCCAAGCCTCACATCCCTTCGAATTCTTTCACTTTTTTTAACAATTCAACTACCATATCCTTTTCTTCAAGCTGGCGTTTAAGTCTGAGATTCTCACGTCGTAAACGTTCTAATTCATCAACCTGATCATCTGTTTTGTGGTGACCACGTTTATCTGATAACCCTTCTTCTCCATTTGCATCATACTTTTTTATCCAAGAATAGACTTGGCTATATGAAACATCATAGATGCTTGCAGTTCCTTTATAATCACGGTTATGTTTAATACAATATTCAACGATTTTTTTGCGTTCTTCAATGGTTGTTTTTCTTCTTGCTTCTGCCATATAGACCTCCCTTTTAGGATTATAATCCTTAAGTTCTCTATTGGCATTATAACACTTTATCCAGCGTTTAAGAATTGAAGCATCTGAAATGTTATATTTTGATACAATTTCACTTACATACATTTCGCCAGAAATGTACAGCTCAACACATTTCAGTTTGAATTTTGAACTATAACATTTACATCCGAGTTGTGGTATGAAACCAGTAATTCCTTGTTCTTTGTATTTCATAGCCCAATCCCAGACAGTTCGAGCATTGACACCATACTTCATACCTAGATAGCGGGTGGATCCTTCTCCAGATAAGTATTCTTTGGCTATTTTTTCTTTAAACTCTGCATTATATTTAGGCATAAAAAATCCTCCTAAAGTAGATTTTGGTTATTTACCATGTCTACTTTAGGAGGATCATATCACAACAATGGAAAGGGGGTCTACATTTAGGCTTGTTTCATCAATAGCCGATTGCCCGTTTAACACCTTATATATGTAAGTCCTAGCAATAACAGCTTGTGCTTTAATTGCTTCCTCATTGTATTTTGCTGGTATCTGTGAGGCAACGATTCCAATTAAGTATTCTTCCACATCCATAACGCTTGTACCATCCTCTAAGCGAACCTGTTTTCCACTGTACAAGCCATTATTTTTTAAGATATCCACTTTTCCTGATACAAAAAGTGTAACTATGTATGGAAATAAAAACGCACATATAAGTACAACTGCAATTTGTCCTGCTGATTTTTTCATAGTATCAACTCCTAATTCAAAATATCCCTAACCTGTCATTCTCTTTTACAACATATGAATATAGGAGTTGATTTATGAATAATATTAACGACGTAGGGGTTCTCCACCATATCCCAATCGATTGGAAATCTGTCTTGCCGTTTCTTTTACTAATGTTGTTATTTCCTCTTCCCTATCCTCACTATAAAGTGTAGAAGGTCCTGCCGTACTAATTGATGCAATAATCTTTCCAGTATAGTCATAGACTGGCGCCCCATAACAACGAATACCTTCGTCATGTTCCTCATCATCAATCGTCCAACCTCTTTGTCTTCCAATTGTTATTTCTTTCAAGACTTGTTCTGCCGACATTAAAGTCTGGTTTGTCATTTTAACATACGCAACTTGCTTTAATGTCTGCAAAATTTCTTCATCTTTTTTGTCCAATAAAAGACTCTTACCTAACGCCGAGCAGTATACTGGAATGCGCTTACCAATTTGTGAGTATAGGCGCAAATTTCTAGTTACTTCTATTTTGTCAATATATACGGCTTCACTTCCGTCTAAAATTGCCAGATGGCTTGACTGACCTAATTTATTTGTAAGTTGCATTAAATATGGACGGGCCTCTGTCGATAATTCTATGCTATTAAGACGATTACTAGAAACTGCAACAAATTTTAAACCTAATCGATAATGTCCTTGTTGCGTCTTTTCAATATATCCTCTTTTTAATATTCCATTTACAATTCTATGGGCCGTCGTTTTATTTAAATCCAAACGCCTACCAATCTCTGTAATACCAAGCCCCTGTTCCTCTTCCGCCAATAACTCAATAATATCAAATACTCGATCAATTACTTGAATACCCTGCTCTGCCATATAATCTCCTCCCTTTCACGCCCACCCCACCCCTTGTTATTTTTTCATTGGGTGTTATAATATATCTATTGAATCTCCACATATGTTTCTTAATATGAAATGTAGTTTCATTATACGAAACTTTCTTTTTATCTTAGCACATTTTTTTTCTCTATGCAAGTATTTTGTTGTATTTTCCTTGAAAAAGCATAAAAAACTTCTTCAAAGAATGCTTGAACATCAAATAAATGAATGCTATAATACCATCTATGTACAATATGAGGAGGAATTACAGATGCAAACGTGGGCATATGTACTGATTGGTATCATTGTTGTCTTGATTGCAGTTTTAGTTGCGCTTTTCTTTTTTGGTAGAAAACTAGAAAGAAGACAGATGGAAAGCCAGAAACAGATGGAAGCAATGGCACAAACGGTTTCTTTACTTATTATTGATAAGAAAATTATGAAACTGAAAGAAGCAGGACTTCCAGATTTAGTAATGGAACAAACACCCAAATACTTACGTCGCTCCAAACTGCCAATTGTAAAGGCTAAAGTTGGCCCTAAAATTATGACATTAATAGCCGATGCAAAAGTGTTTGAAGCACTGCCTGTTAAAAAAGAAGCAAAAGTTGTTATTAGTGGGATTTATATTACTGCCATCAAAAGTGTACGTGGCGGTGCTATCGTAACCCCACCAAAGAAAAAGGGATTTTTGGCTCGTTTTAAAAAGGACAAGCGTATTAAAAAAGAAGATACGAAAGCTTCAAAAAGCGATAAGTAAGAAAAAGCAGGTTCTTTAGAACCTGCTTTTTCTTACTTATACTTAATATAGGATTTTAAAAAACTTTCCCTACTTAACATTGCACGGGGGCGATTTCCATATGAATTTGGCTATCACTAACAAATTGGCTATTCATTTCTAGTTCGTAATTGAGTTCTAGAACAATGCTATCCTCTGATTCAACAAATTGAATATGCTCCGCACAAATTCCGATTTCAATTTCTCCATAAGGTGTGCCATACATACTTGTTGTTTTCTTTCCCATTTCAAAGAGCATTTGTGTACTAGTAACGCCTTTCTTCCATATTTCCACAAACCTTTCTGAAATCTTCACTGTGTTTTTAACAGTACCTTGTATTTCATCTATTACTTCGTCATAAAATAAGTAATGCTTTCCGTTCTTTTTATAATAGGTGCCTGTTGTAACAATTTCAATGACCTCGTCTTGTCGCTCATGCCCAGGTATGAACTGTGTTCCACGAATTGTAACTAAAACATCCTTTGTCATTTATTAATACTCCTCAATGTTAATTTGTGTCGTCTCGTTAATTTGAAATGGTAAATTAGAATTTGCAAACTCTTGGAATCGATCCGGTGAGTCACTAACATAAAATTTATACTGACTCGATAGATCTTCCGAATGTTCCTCCCGCGCCAAATCTTCCCATTCCAAAATACGCCTTAATTGTACCGCTGTTTCATAAGCCGGGTTGACTAAATTAACACCATCTCCAATTACTTTACGAATTGTTGAACGTATCAGTGGATAGTGTGTACAGCCCAATATTAAAGTATCAATTTTTTCTTCTTTTAATGATTCCAAGTAACGGCTTGCAATTTCATCAGTTACATTGTCATGAAGCAAGCCTTCTTCTACCAAAGGAACAAATAATGGACACGCTTTTCCAACCACTTGAATATTGGAATTTATCTGCTTTAAAAAGGTTGTGTATAGCCCACTCTTAATTGTACCTTCCGTACCTATAACACCAATTTTACCATTCTGTGTTGCTTCCGCTGCAACTCTTGCCCCTGGCTTAACAACACCAATCATTGGAATATCTATTTCACCACTTATTGCCTCCAAAGCAAACGCACTAGCTGTGTTGCACGCCACCACGATTGCTTTAACATTTTGTGTCATTAAAAAACGCACAATTTGCCTGGAATATTTTATAATTGTATCCTTTGATTTGCTTCCGTAGGGAACTCTTGCTGTATCTCCAAAATACACAATTCTTTCATCTGGAATTTGGCGCATAATTTCTCTTGCAACAGTCAGACCGCCTACACCTGAATCAAAAACGCCAATTGGTGCATTTTTATCCATATTAAACCTCCGTTTATCTGATCATATCTTTAATCAATGTTTCTTGTAAAGGCTGTATTTATCAATCGTTCAATTAAATCTTTTTTATCAATTCCTTTATGTTCCCATAACATAGGATACATACTAATTGCGGTAAATCCTGGCAAGGTATTTAATTCATTAAATACCACACCATCTTTATCTAAGAAAAAGTCTACACGGGACAAGCCTCTTCCATCTACTGCTTTAAATATCTTAATTGCATTGGTGCGAATTTCTTCTTCAATCCCATCTGGTAATTGTGGTTGTACATCGGTTTTTGATTCATTGTTATAATATTTAGCATCAAAATCATAAAATTCAGCAGCTGCCAAAACTTCTCCCACACCAGAAGCCCTTACCTCTGCCCCACCTAAAACGGCACACTCTACTTCTCTTCCAACAATGGTCTCTTCGATTAAAATTTTACTATCATGTTTTGCAGCCTCTTTTACAGCAGTTTCCAATTCTTCTCTATTCCTTGCCTTTGATACACCCTTAGAAGATCCTGCACAAGACGGTTTTACAAATACAGGGTAATCAAGTTTTTCCTCTACCTTAGCCAAAATATCTTCCATATTTAATAAATCTCTTCTGTGTACCCCAACATATTGGGCTTGACGTATACCTAAAGTATCCACAATTATTTTTGTATATAACTTATCCATCGACACAGCAGATGCTAAAACACCACAGCCTACATATGGAATCTTTGCCAATTCAAACAACCCCTGAACCGTTCCATCCTCTCCATATAATCCATGAAGAACAGGGAATATAACATCAATGCGAACTTCTTTATACGTTCCATTTTCTTCAAAACAAACTGCTTTTTTCACAGCATCTGGTAAAATACTGGCATTTATATTAGAGTTTCTCCACGCGCCTGACCGAATATCCGCAACGGAATCTGCTCTTAACCAACGCCCTTCTAAAGTTATACCAATCAAAATTAAATCATATTTTTCTCTATTAATACAGTCAATTACATTTGCGGCAGACATACAAGATATCTCATGTTCTGATGATTGTCCCCCGAATAATACTGCTAACGTTCTTTTTTGCATAATTGCCTCCAATTTTTTGCCTTTTTGTCATTTATGTTTTCTTCCCTATTTTACCCTTTCTTTTTAAATAATTCAACGGAATATTTTTGTATCCCGCCGTATAAAAGTCCCCTTCGTGGAAATAATTCCCATATAGATTCTTTTGCCTATATATAAATTTATTAAATAAAAATATAACTTTATAAGGAGATCAAATGAAGCGAAAACATATATTTCTTATCGTTACTGTTATAATATGCATACTTATTACAGGATTGCTACATACAAGCATTTTGAAACCAACAGAAGAAATACAGACAGAACTATCCGATAAATTACTGCGCTTTCATGTCATAGCCAATAGTGATCGCCAAGAAGACCAAGCCCTTAAAATGAAAGTAAAAGAGGCCGTATTAGATGAAATGCGTCCATATTTGTCAGAAACGGAAACGAGGGAAGAAGCAGAAAAACGCATCCTAGAGCATTTAAATTCAATTATAGATACCGCCAACAAAACTTTATTGGAAAATGAATCCAACCAGGAAGTACATGCACAAATCGAGACTAGTTACTTCCCCACCAAAACTTATGGTGATTTCACCTTTCCTCCTGGAAACTATCGAGCATTACGTATTACACTTGGGGAGGCGGAAGGAAAAAATTGGTGGTGTGTAATGTATCCACCGTTATGTTTTGTAGATGCATCCTATGGTACCGTCCCAGAAGGTTCAAAGAATCAGCTAAAGGGATTGTTAACCGATGAAACGTATGATTCCATTCAGGATACAGAAAAGCCAATAAAAATAGGCTTCCGATTATTTCCTTTTTTAAATAACCTCTTTTCGAAATAAGCCCTTTTCGTCTAAATTGGTAAGAGAATATTAAGAAAGATAAAGTTGACTTTTCCTAGGATAAATGGGAAAATTTAATATAGTAAACCTAGCAAAGGAGAATATATGTCAGACGTAAATATTTTAGTCGTGGATGACGAAAAAGAGATAGCAGAATTGATCGAAATCTACTTAGTGAGTGATGGTTATAAGGTATATAAGGCTTATAATGCCAATGAAGGCCTGGAAATACTAGAAAAAGAAGATATTAAATTAGCTATATTAGATATTATGATGCCTGGAATGAACGGTCTTGATATGTGCAAGGTAATTCGTGAAAAAAACAATATACCAATTATTATGTTAAGTGCAAAATCAACCGATTTAGATAAAATATTAGGTTTGGGTACTGGTGCGGATGACTATGTTACAAAGCCTTTTAACCCTCTCGAATTAACTGCCCGGGTAAAGTCTCAACTAAGACGTTATACTCAGTTAAATCCAGGCAGCCATGGGGAGGATGTGCAGAATGAAATATCCATTCGCGGACTGACTATAAATAAAGAAAACCACCGTGTTACCGTATATAACGATGAGGTAAAGCTAACCCCTATTGAATTTGATATATTATTTTTATTGGCATCTAATCCGGGAAAAGTTTTTAGCACTGATGAAATTTTCGAAAAAGTATGGAACGAAAAAGTTTATGAAGCAAATAACACCGTAATGGTACACATCCGACGTTTAAGAGGAAAGATGCGTGAAGATGAACGTCCGGAGAAAATCATTACAACTGTATGGGGAGTTGGATACAAAATTGAGAGATGATATTAAACATAGCTTTCGTGGACGAATTATAATACATTCCTGTATCAGCGGTATTGTGGCCTGTATCATAGAATTTTTCGTAATTACAAATATTACCGTAATTGATAAGTTTTTAAAACAATTAGGGTATTCTGGTACGTTATTTCGTACAACCATTCAACATTCTAATACGATTTACAACTCAACGGATAATATTAAAAATGCCCTCACACAGCCGGTTGCTGTCAATGTAACCGGCTTGGTTTTATTCGTAACCTTAGTCGGCATTTGTGTTTTTGTCCTCTGTTTCGCACTGCTTCAACGTCATCAAATCAAATATATGGAAGAAATATCTTGCGCGATGAAGGACATCTCTGGTGGAGATTTAAACCGAACCGTTGAAGTTAAGGGGGATGATGAACTTTCAGATATTGCCTTAGAATTGAACAAAATGGCCGAAGATATTAAAGATTTAATGGAGCGGGAACGAGAGGCAGAAAAAACGAAAAATGAATTAATCACCAATGTCGCCCATGATCTGAGAACGCCTTTAACTTCAATACTTGGATACCTCGATCTTCTTTCAAATAACAATAAACTAACTTCAGAGACGAGGGAAAAATATCTTGTTATTGCCTTTCAGAAGGCGAGACATTTACAAAATCTAATAGAAGACTTGTTCGGTTTTACAAAAATGTCTCACGGAACCATTTCGATTCAAGTAGCGCCGATTGACATCGTTAAGCTATTAGAACAATTGTTAGATGAATTTTATCCCGCATTCGTAGACAATCATTTAGAATATCACTATGAAGCAAACACAAACTCTCTTATCTTAAATGCCGATGGAACATTATTGGCTCGGCTTTTTGATAATTTAATCAACAATGCTATAAAATAGGGGAAAGCCGGTAAGATTGTTAATGTTAAACTTTTTATGGCGGAATCTCATGTTATAATTCAAGTTGTTAACTACGGCTTTGTCATACCTGATAAGGAACTTGCGCTGATCTTTAATAAGTTTTATCGCGTTGAGCAATCTCGATCCAGTAACACAGGTGGTACGGGACTTGGTTTGGCAATTGCAAAAAACATTGTTGATTTACACGGTGGTACAATTGAAGCAAGAAGCAGCTTAGAAGGAACCGTCTTCGAAGTTAAACTGCCCCTTCATTATAATTATGAGCAGGAAGGATTTGGCACAGCAAATTAGAAAGTAATGGAAGGATTTTATGAGATTAAAAATAATACAAAAGTCAGCTATTGTTGTTTTATTTGCTATTTTAATACTGGCAGTTCCATTCAACGTAGATGCCTTACAAAATAAACAGGAAGCCTCTATCCCCATAGATGTTACTTATGGAATAAATAATCAAATAAAAGGTGGTTCCCTTATACCAATTACAATATCTATAAGCTCTTCCTATGAAGGCTTTACTGGCACTGTTTCCATACTGGCCCCTGCCAGAGTTACAGAAAACTACCTTTATACGAAAGAAGTTAATGTTACCGCAAATGGTTATGAAACAACTTTTTACTTACCCCTAATTTATCAAACATCCACCTTTCTAATTCAGCTAATGGATGTAAATAACAACATATGCGGTACCCAAACACTAAACCTTAACTTTAGTCTTGACCAGAAAGTCTACATTGGTGTTATAACCGATGGTTTTGATCAATATGAACAATGGACAGATCTGCCGTTCAGTGACTCCGATGTTTTTCAAATGACTTATTCGGCCTTTCATATTGACCCTGCCTCCCTTCCTGATGAAACGGCAGGCCTAGATCTTTATGATATTATTATAATTGATAACTATAATACAAGTCATTTATCCCAAGACCAAATTCAATTACTCCTTACATGGATGAAAGAAGGCCATTATCTAATTTTATGTACCGGAAAGGATACGGCTTCCTTGGGAGGATTTACACAAGTTCTACCTGAAATAACTCTAGGCGAATCAGTGGCACGCAATTATGATTTTCCAGTTACCTCCGATGATATTATACAAGATTATACTTCCATTACCTGTAACTACATGCCTATTCATTCGTTAACCAGCAACGTTCTTTTTTCCTATGAGAATGATGCAATCATTCAGGAACTGCCCTATGGAAATGGCCAACTGCAACTATCCTCCATTTCTTTAGGGGATCTAACACCTATATTCTTAGATAATTACAGTTACAGTATTGAATTCTGGCAATCTGTTATTAAAGAAAGCTATATATACGAAATTGCCTCAAACATTTATGGAGGTAAATTTACGGATTCTGCTGTAACAACCAATATAGCAAACCAGGAACAATTGGATCATATCCCCCAGTTACGTAATTATGTTATCATACTAATAATATACGTAGGAGTTGCTATTCCTATTTTATATCAATTATTAAAAAGGAAGGACAAACTGCATTACATTCGACTTTCCATTGGGGTTATGGCTGTAAGTTTTTCTATCATAATCATATTATTAGGAAGTAAAACCCGTTTTTCCGAACCATTTTCCAACTATATTGCAATTGATCAATTACAGGACACAAAAATTAGTACAACCATTTTTGCTGGAATGCAGGCACCTTATAATAAAGATTTTTCTTTTGAAATTAATAAAGATTATTTTTTAACTCCACTTTTTTACTCCAATATCTGGGATAGTACGATGTCTGGAAAGATAACGAATGAATATACCGTTTCTATAACAGAGCAGAAAAACAGCATTCAATTGGATTTTCAAAACTTAGTTGCATTTAGCCCACGTTTCTTTGAATTAGAAAAAGAAATGGAAAATGTGGAAAACAGAAAAATAGATGGAACAATCAATTACTTTGATGATAACCTATCTGGTGTAATTACAAATAAGACAGGAAAAGATCTTATTCATACCTTTATCTACTTCAATAAAAAAATGGTTTACATAGGATCTTTAAGAAATAATGAAACAATAAACTTAAATAACTATGCAGCACAGACATTCATTAATTTTGATTTGGACCGCTTAAATGAACTTATGGGCTCTAGTCATAAAAGTAGTCAAACTTATAATGTAGAAAATATTTCCAGTATACTAATGCTTTACATGGATAAATATTTAGGAAATGCGCAGAATAGTGCCGTTCTCATCGGATTTAACATGCAGGAAAGCGCAAAACCTGATTATTTAATTAATTCTACCTATCCAGCATTTGGAACAACCTTGACGGCAACCGAGCTCGACATAACATACGAACAAGGGGATTATTTTTATATCCCGGTTTTACAACAGCAACCAGTCGTTAACTCTGGCTACTTTTTTCCAGAAAGTAATTCTATAAGCGGAGAAGGTGCTTCGTTAACATACCAATTTGATAAAAACTGGGATATCTACAAACTAAAATTTTCCTTTGAACCACTATCTGCTGCGTATCTAGACAGTGCCGAAGAGGAAGATGCCTACCTACCATTACCAGTTAACGAGATTTCCTTATATAACAACTTAACCATGTCGTATGATTGTATTGATTTTGAGAACCTTGAACTATCAAAAGATAAGTTAAACGTATATTTAAATGGTAACAATGAATTACGTCTTAAATATAAGGGGGATCCGCAGACAGGTGGCTATGCTCCAGTTATATCAATTATTGGGAGGTTAAACGATGCTTCAAATTGATAACCTTAGAAAAAATTTTGGTACATTTTCTGCACTTGATGACTTAACGCTTCATGTGAAAGAAGGCGAGCTATTTGGATTTGTTGGACCAAATGGCGCAGGGAAAACGACTACGATAAAAATTATCACTGGTTTGTTAAAGGCGGATGCCGGAAGCATTCGAATTAATAATATTGATGCCTTTAAGAAGTCAAAGGATGTGAAGAAACTGATTGGCTATATGCCTGATTACTTTGGTATTTATTATAATCTTAAGGTAAAAGAGTATATGGAGTTTTATGCAGCAACGTACGGTTTGTTTGGATTAAAAGCCCGCGCTCGATCTAACGAATTATTAAAACTTGTAGGGTTAGATGATATGACAGACCATTTAGTTGACGGACTGTCCAGAGGAATGAAGCAACGCTTATGCCTCGCGCGCGCTTTAATTCACTCCCCATCCTTACTCATATTGGATGAACCAGCCTCCGGATTAGACCCTAGATCGCGTTTTGAATTTAAGGAAATATTAAAACACTTATCAAGCCACGGGCAGACAATATTCATAACCTCACATATTTTAAATGAATTATCGGAATTATGTACAAGTCTCGGTATAATCGATAAGGGAAAACTACTTTTACAAGGTACACTGAATGAAATAAGAGATTGCGTAAACTATTCAGAACCTATTATCATATCCGTAATGGAAAAGCAGGAAATAGCAATTTCATTACTCCAGCAAAATCCATATGTTCAGACAATATCTATTGATGGCCCTTATATTCGGATTGAATATATCGGCAACGAATTAGAAGAAGGATTATTATTGGCCGATTTAATCAAAGCTGGGGTTTCTATTAATTATTTTGGTCGGCAAAAAGGAGACCTCGAAAGCATTTTTATGCAAGTAACTGGAAAAAAGAAAGGCAGTGTGGTATTAAATGTTTAAAAACCCTGTATATATGAAGGAGGTAAAAAGTAGCTCTCGTTCAACACGAACCATAATAACAATACTGGCTTTTGATGCAATTCTTGCTTTTGCCGGCCTAATTAGTATATCATCTGTATCCAGCCATGCAACACACTCTGGATCCATTGATTACTCAGCCATGTTAGAATTATATATATTAATTGCTACCGTAGAATTTATTTTGTTACTCCTTATTATTCCAGGTCTTACTTCAAGTACCATATCTGGCGAGAAGGAACATCAAACTTTTGAATTGTTATTGTCGACGCGTATCAGTCCATTATCCATTGTTATAGGCAAACTAGAAGCTTCCTTAACCAACATACTCTTTCTTATTTTATCAAGTCTCCCCATACTTTCTCTTGTATTTATATATGGCGGGATACTATTGACAGATCTCTTATTATTGCTACTTGTATTTTTCATAATGGCAGTGTTTATTGGAAGTGCAGGAATTATGTTTTCATCAATTTTTAAACGTACTCTAGTAGCGACTGTAGCTTCTTATGTTTTTTTATTTATTATATCCGTTATCAGTGTCTTACTCGTTAATGGAAATAAAATTGTAAATAGCCTCGGCACTTATGACCCATACGTATTATATACTTCCATGCAATCAACTTCAGTTTCGTGGGTGAATTATATTATGCTAATTAATCCTGCAATCACATTTTATCACCTTCTAAATATACAAGCAGGAAATCCTTCTGCACTATTAGACTTAATGAATAGCAATGGAAACAGCGAGTCAAATATTATCATAACAAATTGGCTTCCTATAAGCCTTTTTATACAAACCATTTTAGCAATCCTGTTTTTAGGTATCGCCTCCCAAAAAATCAAAAACACACAAAATAAATAAGTATTCATAAAAAGACCTAAGGCTGCTATCAGCTTCAGGTCTTTTTATATGACTGCTACTTATACAAAACTGGTAAATCTCGAAACTCTGTCATTACGACAATTACTGGGTAACTCGCCTGTGTTACAGCATCACTGCCAGGTCCAAGTAAATTTGTGTCGATAACAATGGCATCTTTTGTTAAATAAAATGCAGGAACTTCAATACTATAACCTCCTGTATTTTGCTCCCCATAGCCTACCACTATGTATAAAAGGTTCCCGTCCTGGTAAGTCATCGTAAACTCACCCTTCTTCTTTTGGTCAATCATCTGCTTTAACTCTTCTGGTATCTTATTCTCTTCCACTACTGTAAAGTCTAGGTCTTCTAACTTACCATCATCTTTCGCGGAACTACAGCCATAAAGTAAAGCACAGAAAACTATGACTGCAACCATAAGATATTGTTTCATACGCATCCCCTTGATGGTTTTATTCTAGTCTATCTTATGTAAAAAAAACAAAAGTATACCTATATTTCGTTCGATTGACAATATAAACTCGTATCGAATCAACTTGCTTAACAACATCGCCTTCTTTCGCATTAATTGTATCCGTTGCACTATACTGTTTTGCAATTTGAATATCGTTTATCCTCAATTGAACTTTCCGCTTACGATAAAAAAGTTTAACAAAAAAGAGTATCGCTAACTGACCTGCGACACTCCATCCGTTATGCCATATTAAATTCTTCGTTTTCTATTTCCATATTGTTAAAGCAACATCAATTGTTGAAATAGAATTCACGTTTTCAACAAAAACACGCCAGTAACCAGATTGTTTTAATTCAAATTTATGCGATAGTATTCCCGTACCCACAACGTAAGTACGTGTACCATCTGGTGCAATTACTCCCACTCTAGCAGCCTTATCCGTTGGCTGAATACTGGCATCAACTTGAACCGTACTACCACTGGACTTGTAAAAACTTGAAGTAGTAAATATATCTTTTGGTCCCAAAGACCAAAACAACTGTGTGGCCGATCTGTCTGCAAGCCCCTGCGTGGCTGACTCATCACTCCAATCTACGTAAATTTCCTTTGCTGATGTGATTTCAAAATCATAATCCACATATTCTTCTAAGGCACCATTATCAGCCGTCGATAATACCTGAACACTTGGTGCAGGGTTGCTACCCAGCCAATGTTCATATGCCTGAGATAACTGGTCTCCAGAAGCCAATGATACCATAGATCCATATCCTATTACAACAACAGCGGATGCTGCAATTATGTATTTTACCCACTTCATCGGTTGTTTATAATTTTTCATTCTATTTATCCTTTTCTCAATCATAGTCTCTTTTTCACAAAATGATAATTGCATAAGTTTATTCTTTTTTAACGCTGCTAACTTCATTTTTTGTTCATAATGGTCCATAATATCCATAATGGAACTAAAATAAGCTTTTTTACTGCAAATAGGCTTCGCAGTAGTAATGGCTTTTTCATCACAAGAAAATTCAATCCATTTATCCAACCATGATTGCATGAAATATATAATAGGATTAAAGCAATGAAAACATGTTACAATTGCCATAACGAACTTTAGTAATAAATCGCACCGTTTTAGATGGACGAGTTCATGGACCAATATTCCACATGTTTCTTCAAAAGTAAGGTCTGTGTCAGTTAACATGATTGTCGGTTTAAAGAAACCCGCACAGCATGGAGACGGAATCGCTTCATTAATACATATCTTAATGTCACGCTTTACACCTACGACTCGTTTTGCATTTTCTAGCGCAAGTAACGTATTCTGATCAAAAACTGGTTCTGATAGCATTACTTGCCGTTTAGTCCAGAAAAATCCTAATATAATAGAGAAAATACGAAGAATACATCCAATCCCCCAAAAAAGAATTAAAATGCGACAAATATCATACACTTTCGGTGTGAGCGAATTTACCGCCAGAAGATTATATGTGCTAGGATTACGCATTGCCTCTTGATAATTCTGGATAATTTCTATTGGAAACATATACAAGAACAAGCAGCAACAGAGCCAAATCCGGTTCCATCTGGCCCTGATCTTATTTCCTGTTACTGCATTAAAAAATCTCCATACTAAGATTCCCACCGTACCGGCTATTGACGTTGTAAGAAGCGCCAATATAAAATTAGTCATCCAATTCATCAATCAGTTCCCTAACCTTATCCTTCTTTTCCTTCGTCATTTTCTCGTTCTTAAATAATGCTGCTACAAACTCGGATTTGGATCCATCATACCAGTAGTCTAAAACATGTTTTGCTGTTAAACGCTTGTACTCATCCTTATCAACAATAACTCGATAGTAAAATACACGACCGATACGATAAGACTGAAGCATTCCTTTATCTATAAGGTGGGTAAGGAACGTAGATAAGGTTTGACGTTTCCACTGCTTCTGGTAAACGTCTTCGGTTCTCTTTAGAAT
>JBKTKK010000018.1:0-18991 GCA_047242405.1 Lachnospiraceae bacterium
TTTTCTTTATCCCTGTTGATAGGGAATATATGCACTGGGTCCATCTCCTAAGCGGAAGGCCGTGGGTTCGATTCCCGCCAAGCACATTAAAAAACAGGAACTTTGGTATCAAAGTTCCTGTTTTTTATTTGTTCTAGCCTGACTTATGTGTCAAAATGGGATATGGAAACAGGCAAGTTTTAACAATCTAAGACATATGAGTATGTATTATTAAAAGGAATACTTGACCTTTGAAATTTTTATTTTATAATAGAATATAGGAATGAAAGAAAATGGCGTTACTATCCTGTTTAGTGACGCCATTTAGCTGTATTTTAATTAAGTATTTCTCCTTAAAAAAATATGGGGGAAAGCGAAATAGGAGTGTGAATATAATGGAATCTCCTCATTCAATTTCAAAGGTGATTCAAAGATTTAGTGAATTTCGTTATAAGCTTGTTTTCGAAGGGGTATGTGTTGGTACAGCAGCAGGAATGGTCGTAGTATTATTCCGGTTAATGTTAGGTAAGCTAGAATCTCTTTTAGAGGAAATCGCTCTCTATGCCCATGGACATCCATGGTTTTTATTCGTTTGGTTTGGAATATTACTAATAGGTGCCGTGCTTACTACATTATTATTAAAATGGGAACCTATGATATCTGGTTCTGGAATTCCACAATTAGATGGAGAAATCCAAGGTTACTTTCATCCAGTATGGTGGAGGGTACTAGTAGCTAAATTTATAGGCGGCATGATTACAATAGGATCAGGTTTGTCCTTAGGCAGAGAAGGGCCATCCATACAATTAGGAGCAATGGTAGGAAAAGGTTTTTCTAAGATAACAAAAAGAATGAAAACGGAAGAAAAAATGCTAGTTACTTGTGGAGCAAGTGCTGGGCTATCTGCTGCATTTAATGCACCAATTGCCGGTGCACTGTTCGCGCTTGAAGAAGTTCATAAAAATTTTTCAGTAGAAATATTATTGTCTTCAATGGCCTCGTCTATAACGGCTGATTTTATATCAAGGAATATATTTGGTCTTCGGCCGG
Source organism: Lachnospiraceae bacterium (assembly GCA_047242405.1). Lineage (GTDB taxonomy): Bacteria > Bacillota > Clostridia > Lachnospirales > Lachnospiraceae > Fimimorpha. The sequence goes on from JBKTKK010000018.1 coordinate 1,030, forward strand.
TATTTGATTTTTCACAAACTATAGCGATTCCACTTTCTCACTTTTGGATTGTAATGCTTTTAGGTATTTTTATTGGAATCATTGGTGTTATCTATATAAAAAGTATAGACTGGGTGCAAATTTTTTACAATAAGATTCCAGTACAGTTTGTGCGTACCTTAATTCCATTTCTCCTAGCTGGAATTTTATTATATTTTTGCCCGGCTGTCTTAGGCGGAGGAAGTAACTTAGTTATGGATATCGCAGAAGGTATGCCTCTTAAAATCCTTTTTATCATATTAGTAGTTAAATTTTTATTTTCTATTTTTAGCTTTGGTGCAGGAGTACCAGGTGGAATATTTTTACCATTGTTAGTTCTTGGTGCAATGGGGAGCGGTATTTTTCATGGAGTCGCCAATTACTTTGGTATGAATTTAAACCTAACGGCACTGCTAATTCTTGGAATGGCTAGTAGCTTTGCTGCCATTGTTCGCGCTCCCATCACTGGAATTTTACTAATAACAGAAATGACAGGGAATTTTTCACATTTACTTTTTATAGCGTTGGCGTCTTTAATTGCCTATACAGTTGCTGATTTACTTCAATCAAAACCTATTTACGAACAGTTACTACGAAGAATGATGTTTAAGTTTGGGAAACTAAAAAATGAGGATAGTGGAGAGAAGATATTAATCCAGGTATCTATAAGCTTGGGTTCTATATTATGTGATAAAAAGGTTCGAGATGTAAATCTACCAGAAAACTGCTTAATTATTTCAGTAAAGAGAGGAGAACTTGAAATTGTTCCTTGTGGTGATACGATTCTTAAGACTGGTGATACAATAGAGGTGATATGCAAAGAGGCTGAGAGCGCAGCGGTAAGTTATACTCTAGAAAAACAGTGTAAAGCATTCGCTATATAGTAAAAAAATGGGGTATCTTTAATTAGATACTCCATTTTTTATTTGGATTTATTTCTGTACTAAGTGTAAAGCAAAACCGCCAACTTCTTCTTCAAAGTAGATAGCAATAAGCTTATCACCTTTATATTTAGCAGATTCCATGTTAAATTTCACACCTTGAGATTCCAAATAGTTCATAGCTCTTACTACAGAGTTTGTACCAATAGCGATGTGACCCTTTGCACCTAAGTAAGGAGTCTTCATAGCTTCTACTGCTGTTCCTGCAAATACAGAGCTGTTTCCATCTTTCTTTTGGAATCCAAATAATGTTTCAAAAGCGTTTGCTGTTTTCGTTGCTTCTGCTTCGTTTTCACAGTTAATTCCAACATGCTTTAATTCAAATCCTAACATTGTTTGAACTGCTTCTTTTGTTAATTCTTTAATCTTGTCAAATTCTCCTGCCTTTACTAGATCGTTGCTAACCATCCAGCTACCGCCACATGCAAGAATCTTATCAAATGCAAGGTATGAATTAATGTTTGATGCATTAATTCCGCCAGTTGGCATGAATTTAACAGATGTATACGGAGCAGCCATAGCTTTGATCATTTTAAGTCCGCCAGCAGCTTCTGCAGGGAAGAATTTAACTACATCAAGTCCAAGGGAAATAGCAGCTTCCACATCACTAGGATTAGCAGTACCAGGACAAACTGGGATACCTTTATCGATACAGTATTTTACGATAGTTGGATTTAGACCTGGGCTAACAATAAATTTTGCACCAGCGTTTACTGCACGATCAACTTGTTCAATTGTTAATACAGTACCAGCACCAACTAACATATTTGGGAATTTTTCAGCCATAATACGAATGGATTCTTCTGCTGCAGCTGTACGGAATGTAACTTCTGCACATGGAAGTCCACCTTCGCATAATGCTTTTGCTAAAGGCTCTGCGTCTTTTGCATCATTTAATACAACAACTGGTACAATACCAATTTTTGAGATTTGCTCTAATACTTCGTTCATTTGTGCCTCCTTAGGGTTTTGGATTATGAAACTTTAATTATAATATAATGTTTTTCAATTAAATTATACTTTGCTACATGCAGATGTCAAGTTATTTTATATAAAAAAACATGAGTGGATGAAATAAATCACAATTATCGTAAATTTGGGATGAAATATGGATTTTCATGGAGAAAAATTAAATAAATGAGGAGAATTATTTGTCTTTTAAAGTGGGTGTAAGTGTGTTACAATATACGTCATAATTGCACATTTAGTATTAAATTTTAGCAGAATGGAGCGAGGTCATGGACTATATCGTTTTAGACCTAGAGTGGAACCAAGGAACGGTAAGGGATACAAATGAAGAAATACCTTTTGAAATAATTGAAATAGGTGCTGTAAAGGTTAATGAAAATTATGATATTGTTAGCCGATTTAATCGGCTCATAAATCCGGTGATTTATCCAGAAATATACGGTAAAATTAGTGATGTGATTCCTATCGAGCAGGAAGAGTTAGAAAAATATGGTGAAACTTTTCCGCAGGTAATTAATGACTTTTTCGATTGGTGTGGTGAGAAATACATGTTCTGTACATGGGGGCCTATGGATTTATCAGAATTACAGAGAAATATGGATTATTATAAAATTACGAACCCTTTTAAATGTCCACTGCTATTTTATGATATTCAGAAATTGTTTAGTTTATCTTATGAAGATGGTAAAATTCGTAGATCATTAGAGTATGCTGTCGAGGCACTTGGATTTTTTGAAGATAGACCGTTTCACAGGGCGGCAGAAGATGCATATTATACTGCATTGGTTATGAAGACCTTAGATATGCAAAAGTTCGAAAAATACTTATCTGTAGATTATCACAGAGTACCACGGAATCGTTCAGAAGAGATATATATGGTATTTGATAATTATTCAAAATTTGTATCAAGGGAATTTACGTCAAAGGAGGATGCGCTTGTAGATAAAGGGGTGCATGCTACGGTATGCTACCTGTGCGGAAAATCAGTAAAAAAGAAGGTAAGATGGTTTTCCTGTAATTCAAAAAGTTATCTGTGCTTATCTTATTGCCCTGTACATGGATGGTTAAAAGGGAAGATTCGAATGAAGAAACCAGACAATAGTTCTGGAGTATTTGTAGTTAAAACGTTAAAGTTAGTGGATGAAGAGCAGGCTAGAATGGTAATGAAAAAAAAAGATGAATTACGTTTAAAAAGAAGAGCAAAAAGACAACAAGATGGAGAAAAGAATCCGCCCCGATAGTAAAGCGGATTCTTATTCTTTTAATGCATATTTTTTGAAAATTTGATTTTTCTTCTCCTACCATTTCTACGACGCCTACGATTTTTGGGATTATTGTATTGTGCAACTGCATGTATTCCATAAAGAACTAGAATTAAAAGTATTACGCATCCAGCTAGCACCCAAATATTTAAAACAATAAGCGTTCCAGTTGATTCCTCTGTACTTTCTAAATTAGAGGAAGGATAGGAGCTGTTATTCCTTTCTGTATCATAAGATAATATCTTAGCTTCTCCAATTTTATAGCCTTTATATAAGTACGTAACGACTCCATATGGGTCTAATTTTTTGTCGGGATAGGATATATCCTTTGTTAAATCGGAGAATGATACGTCTAAAGGTAAAACAATTTGGGAATTAGAATCCAATTGCACAAGTTTGTAACTTTTTCTTGGTACCATCAATGGAGTAGAGAAAGACAAGCTTTTCGTACTATATTCATTATCACTATCAGAAGTCTGGTATACTTTGAAATTGTCAAAACCATAATCAAGTAATGTCTGTGTATCAATATATTGATCAGGATCTTGAGCGTTTAGGGTTACACTTATTAAATCCATATTACCTTTTTTCGCATAGGTAACAAGACATCTGCCCGAATCGGGTGTCCATCCAGTTTTTCCAGAAACTACATTTTCATTATAATATACACTATCACTTCGAAGCATTTGATGGGTTGTCCGCATAGGTATTTTTTTATTTAAGATTTCGTCTGGTTGGCGTACATATGCGGGTGTAGAGGCAACCTTTATAAAGTTTTGATTTTTTATGCAGGCAGACATAATTAGTGCTAGATCATAAGCACACGTATAATGATCTGGATCATGCAATCCGTTTGGGTTTGTAAAGTGGGTATTTACCGCTCCAAGTTCTACGGCCCGCGCATTCATCATTTCCGCAAATTCCACCATATCTCCAGATATATGTTCGGCCAATCCGTTTGCAACTTCATTTGCAGAAGGTAACAGTAATCCGTATAAACTGTCTTCTACTGTAAGTTTCTCCCCAGGGCGAATTCCTATGTGACTGGCCCCTTGTTCTAAACTATTAACTGCTTTGGAAGAAAAAGTAACGATATCCTCCATATTACTATTTTCTACTGTTAATAACGCTGTCATTAACTTTGTTGTACTTGCTGGAAACATTGCCTCTGTCGCATTCTTGGCATATAGTATTGTTCCAGAATTAACCTCTAGTAAAATTGCAGATTCACTCTTGATAGCAGGCTCTTGTGGCCAACCATCTTGGGGTATTGCTTGTATCAATGTATCAATCTCTGATATAGAAGCTGCTTCTGTATAAATAGGCATGAGAACTATGCCCACACATAACAATAATGTAATAAGGCGTTTCATCTATGTATATCCTTTCTTACGATTCGTTTAAAGTGATTCAAACTAATATTATATATTGTACCTCAATTTATATTTAGATACAAGATAGGACACAAATTCTTAAGACTTATACTTTGACAGAAACTTTACATTGACCTGATAGTAGATATTACATTGAAAGGTTAGAATGTGTATGGACTAGAAAAAAACCAAAACAGGAGGATAATATGAGGACAAAAGTATACAATAACTTATCGAGTAGAAGATGCAGTTGGAAACATTTCAGAAGCTAAGCGAAATTTGTTGTAAAGGTGAAAGAGGTAGAAACACCGGAGGAAACGGCACCAGAAGAAACGACACCGGGAGAAACGGAACCAACCGTTGACATAGAAAAACCGGTGATAAATTTTCCTGAAAATACAGAATTAATAATTGGACAAAAATTTGAACCTATGGAAGGCGTTCGTGCAATAGACTTAGTAGATGGAGATATCACAGAAAAAATTAAAGTAATCAATAATGTTGACACTACGAAGGAAGGAACGTATATAGTAACATATAAAGTAGCAGATAAAGCGGGCAACGAAGCAGAGGCTGTTCGATCCGTCCGTGTAACAGCAGCACCATCAACGGGAGATTTTAGTAAGGTATTACCGTTATTTATCATTTCAGTTTCCGCAATTGTTTGCCTTATTGGAACATCGACTACATACGCAATAAAAAAATGGAAAGACAACTAATATGATTTTAATACCGTCGGCTTACATCCTGAAGCCGGCGTTATCTGTGTAAAATAATGAGGGAAAGTGGGAAAACAAATAATTTTATGAAACAATTGTGGATAAAGTACAAAATTGAAATACTCACAGGATTTATAATGATTTTTTTTGTGTTTGGGGCCTTAATTTGGAATAAAGTTAATCCAATCGATTATCAGATTTATGAAGCAGACGCCATCCAATATAATAAAGGTGTTGTTACGGAAGTAGTTGAAGAATCTTTGGAGCGGGTACCAGAAGATAAAAATAGGTACTTAGGGGTACAAATAATAACTGTAAATATGAAAAACGGTACGTTTGAGGGGGAAGAGTTAGAGATAGAAAATAATTTAAGTACCACCCATAATAGATATGTAAAAAAGGGACAACATGTAATAATTAAAGTGGATAGTCCAGAGGGGGCGCAGCCTTATTTTTCGCTTTATAATTATGATAGGACACCCGGTGTAGTTTTGATTATCTCAATATTTATATTATTAATGGGGATTGTGGGTAGACAAAAGGGGATAAAAAGCGTAATTAGTTTAGCTTTTACAGTAGTAATCATCGGAGTATTTTTACTACCTATGATATATCATGGATATTCTCCTATTGTTTGTTGTATTATCACGATAATATTTACAGCATCTATTTCAATGATATTATTAAATGGATATGGTAAAAAAACGTTAATTGCTATATTATTTACTGGTATTGGAGTTTTTGTAGCTGCTATAGTGTTTTCATTATTTTCGGAATTGTTGCATTTAACAGGGTACAATTTAGAAGAAGTAGAAGAGTTAATATTAATATCACAAAACACTGGGTTAAAAACAGGAGAGTTATTGTTTGCAGGTCTCTTAATATCTTCTTTAGGAGCTGTAATGGATATGACGGTATCAGTTGCATCTTCGTTGTTTGAAATTAAACAAATACATCCAGCTATGTCGTTTCGAGCTATTTTTTCATCAGGAATGAATATCGGAAAGGATATGATTGGTACGATGAGTGCTACATTAATTTTAGCTTTCACAGGAACTGCAATTACAACTTTACTTGTCCTTATTTCATATGGGGCTTCTATGGACCAGTTATTAAGTTCTGATTATTTTACAATTGAAGTTGCACATGCAATTACTGGGAGTATTGCTATAATTTTTACCGTTCCAATAACAGCTCTCATTGCTGCTTATTTACTGTGTAAACAAAATTAAAGAGGTTACTACCCATATGGGTAGCAACCTCTTTAATTTTGCCTTCTTTTGATAACTTTTAATCGTGTGAACTCTTCTCGTTCCTTTTCTTCAAGAGCATTTGCAATAGTTATAGATAGCTCTTGATAATGTGGAATCGTAATATTTTTAAGCGCATTTGCACGCTTCTGTGTCTTTTTGATATTTGTTGCCAAACGATAAGCAGAATTTTCTACCATGGCTAGCTTAATTGTTAAGTCTTTTACTTTTTGAAAACCAGCGCGGGCATCGTCTAATGATTGCCTTGTACTGTAAAAAGCATAGGTTGGTTTTAAATTCTCTTTATCATATTCGACGAGAGGTATTTCTGTACCCATAATACTTCTTGTCTTTATTTGAATAGAATCTTCAATTGGAACAGATGCAGCAATATCTTCTACAGCGTGTATACCAAGTTCAATATTTGCTATCTGCAAAGCTTTATATGCAGTAGTAAAGGTGTGATCGATTTCTGACTGAATGGTTGAAGCTTCGGAAATAAGATCCATTAGTTCTTTAATTAATATGTTTCTTTTTTTATCCATTAAGTCAAAACCTTGTTTGGCAAGTGCTAAAGAGTTTTTGGCTAAAATTAGATTCCCTTTGGTAGGAAATGAATTTGGATCCATTTATATACCCCCCTTTACTCTGTGGCAGGTTTATAATACTTATCTAACAGTTTCGTATCTATACGATCCAATTCTTCTTTTGGAAGCATTCCAAGCAAATTCCAACCGATCGTTAGTGTATCGATAATTGTTCGGTTTTCAAATTCGCCCTGACCGACAAATATGTTTTCGAACGCCTTTCCGAATGCTAAATATTTTTTATCTAGGTCGGAAAGTTCATCTTCACCGATAACCGAAGCTAAAGCACGTGCATCTCCAACTTTTGCGTAGCAGGAGAATAGCTGATTAGCAACGTCCTGGTGATCTTCACGTGTATATCCAGCACCAATACCATCCTTCATAAGACGAGAAAGGGATGGTAGGACATTGATAGGTGGATAAATTGCCTGACCGTGAAGGGATCGGTCTAATACAATCTGACCTTCTGTAATATAGCCGGTTAAGTCTGGTATTGGATGCGTGATGTCATCATTTGGCATTGTAAGAATTGGGATTTGTGTTACAGAACCATTCTTTCCTCTAACAATTCCTGCACGCTCATAAATAGTAGCTAACTCACTATATAAGTAACCAGGATAGCCTTTACGGGATGGAATTTCCCCTTTGGAAGAAGACACTTCACGCATTGCTTCTGCAAAAGATGTCATATCGGTTAAAATAACTAAAATATGCATATTTTTTTCAAAAGCTAAATATTCGGCCACTGTCAATGCTACCTTTGGTGTTATCAAACGTTCAACAACAGGGTCATTGGCAAGATTTAAAAACATAGCTACGTGATCGCTAACACCACTTTCTTCAAATGTACGACGGAAAAATTCAGCAACATCATATTTTACACCCATAGCTGCAAAAACAATTGCGAATTTCTCTCCATTATTATCATCGCCAAGAGATGCTTGCTTTACAATCTGTGCGGCAAGTTTATCATGTGGAAGACCGTTTCCAGAGAAAATAGGAAGCTTTTGTCCTCGTATTAATGTAGTAAGCCCATCAATTGCAGATATACCAGTACGAATATAGTTTCTAGGATATTCTCTTGTAACTGGGTTTAAAGGCAATCCATTTACATCTCTCTTAATAGTAGAATTTATTGGACCAAGATCGTCAATTGGCTGCCCGATACCATTAAATGTACGGCCTAACATTGACTCAGAGAGAGCAATTTCCATAGGATGGCCAGTTAATTTTGTATGGGTATTGGTTAGAGACATATTTTCAGAGCCTTGGAATACTTGTATTATGGCACGGTCTTCGTAGCATTCAATAATACGCCCTATTTTCTTTTCTTTTCGGTTTACAGAAATTTCTACTATTTCATCAAAAGCAGCGTCTTGTACGCCCTCTAGTGCGATAAGGGGTCCATTTATTTCACTTAGCCCTAAATATTCAATTGACATAGCGCTCCTCCTTATGCATTCTTTTTTTGTACTTCATCATAGAAGTCATCAATAGCTTTCTTATAGTCATCAAATAGGTTTAATTTATTATTTGGTACATCATATTTAATATTTATAACTTTTTCAAATATATCACTTTGGCGTAGTATGCTAATTGGCATTCCCATAGTTACCAGTGCCTTTGATTTCTCATACAAATAAAGAATTGTTTCCATCATCTTCATTTGCTTTTCTAATGGTACACAGGTATCTTCTGGGTGGAATGCGTTCTGTTGTAAAAATCCTAATCTTATTACTCGCGCAATTTCAAGAATTAGTTTTTGATCGTCAGGCAATACATCAGCACCGATTAACTTAACAATTTCCATTAAGGAGCTTTCCTGGTTTAAGATAGCTAGTAGTTGGTTTCGTGAATCAACAAAGTTTTTATCTACATATTCTGCATACCAAGGAGCAAGATCACTTAAGTATTCACTATAAGAGGTTAACCAATGTATAGCAGGGAAATGTCTTGCATATGCCAAAGATTTATCAAGGCCCCAAAAGCAGCGTACAAAACGTTTTGTATTTTGGGTTACTGGTTCTGAAAAGTCTCCACCTTGTGGTGAAACGGCACCAATAATAGAAACCGAACCTTCGGTACCATTTAAGTTTTGCATCATTCCAGCTCTTTCATAAAATGCAGAAAGTTTTGAAGCCAAGTATGCAGGAAAGCCTTCTTCTGCGGGCATTTCTTCTAGCCTTCCAGACAGTTCTCTTAAGGCCTCGGCCCATCGAGAGGTAGAATCTGCCATAATAGCTACGTGATATCCCATATCACGATAGTATTCTGCAAGAGTTAATCCAGTATAGATACTTGCTTCACGCGCTGCAACGGGCATATTGGAGGTATTTGCAATTAATGTGGTTCGATCCATTAAAGGGTTTCCTGACTTTGGATCAACTAATTTCGAGAAGTCTTCCAAAACCTGTGTCATTTCATTTCCACGTTCGCCACAGCCGATGTAGATAATAATATCTGCATCAGACCATTTAGCAATTTGATGCTGTGTCATTGTTTTACCAGTACCAAATCCTCCTGGAACTGCAGCGGTACCACCTTTTGCAATGGGAAATAAGGTATCTAGTATACGTTGACCTGTTATAAGGGGCTTAGATGCGGGATATCGTTTACTTGTTGGTCTTGGAACACGAATTGGCCATTTTTGTGTCATGGTTAAATTAATTTCTTTTCCATTATCTAGTTGTAGAACAACTAATGTGTCATGTATCGTGTAATCACCGTCATCTACAACGCTTAGTACGGTACCTTCAATATCTGGTGGAACCATTACTTTGTGTACAATCGCGTGTGTTTCTGGTACTTCTGCAATAATTGTGCCAGGGTATAGGTGCTGTCCTTTTTCTACTACAATATGGGTTTTCCATAACTGGTCAGCGTCAAGAGAATCTACGCTTACACCTCTTGAAATATATGCACCGCTAGCTTTTGAAATTTCGCTTAACGGACGTTGGATACCATCAAATATATTGTTAAGTATACCGGGTGCTAAAGTAACAGCTATAGGAGCATCAGTGGAAGTAACTTCTTCACCTGGCTTAATACCGGTCGTTTCTTCATAAACCTGAATTGTGGTTCTTTCTGAGTTTAATCGAATTACTTCACCTACAAGGTGTTCTTTACCGACATAGACCATTTCACCCATTTTAAATTCTGTTCTACCTTTTATATAAACGACAGGACCGTTTATGCCATATATAATTCCAGTATGCATCTTATCAGACATGGGAGATACCTCCATCAAATCTAAAGTTTTCTTGTGCTTCTGCTAACTTCGTTTCAAAAGAATTATCAATAAGTATATTTCTCTTTGGAAGTACAGCTCTAGTTCCTCCGCCAAAAGAGTATTGGCTTACTTTTAAAGTAATAGCAGTAGCTTCTTGAAGTTCGTAAATTTTGCTTGTATCAGCAGGATCAATATAGATGATAATATCATCACCTTTGGCAAATTCTTTTGCTTCTCTTATTTGTTTAATCAATAATTCAATATAAGACTTGGTAGACATAAAATTTTCTAAGAGGTCTTTTACTTCTACGAAAATCTTATCGGTTAACTCTGTATGTTTTTTACTTAATTTACGTTTAATAACCAATTGTTCTTTCGCAAGCTCTTTATTTCCTTCTCTGCGGATTTTATCTTTTTCAACTTTTATTTCAAGGGCGGCCTTTCTTTTGACATCCTCTTGGTGTTCTTTAAAGATTTTTTCCAATGCATTGGAATAGTCTTCAATCAATTGATTACTTTCAATTCTTGAATTTTTCATAGAAGATTCAAGAAAATGTTGGAGCTTTTCTTCTGTTGTCAAGATAATCACCTTCTTTTCTTTATAATTTCAAACCAATAGCTTCGTTTACATAATCAGTAATAAAGTTAGGTTTTCTCCCCGTACCATGACGGTCGGGGATTTCGATAATAAGGGGAAGTTTTGTATTTAATTTAATTGTATTGACAACGTCTGGAAAGTCTCTGCCAAACTTCTCTGTTAGAAGTATGATGCCATTTTCTTTGTTTGCAACTGCAGTTTCCAGTGCTTCCCTTAATTCATCTTTTTCATGGACTATACAACCTTCAACGCCGGCCAGACGCATTCCGGTATAGGTATCAATATTGTCGCTAATTAAATACATTTTCATGGTTACAGCCCCTTTCGTTTGTGGTGATACTCTAAATTAAAGCTTTCCTAAGATCATGAATGAGATAATAAGACCATATAAGCAGACACCTTCTGCAAGTCCTACGAAGATTAATGACTTACCTAAAATACTAGAATCTTCACTAATGGCACCTAAGGCAGCACTTGCAGCACTGGCAACGGCAATACCACCACCAACACAGGATAAGCCAGTAGCTAAAGCGGCTCCTAAGTAACCAAGACCACTAGATAAACCGTTTGTAGCAGCTGCAGTCTCAGGAGCAGCCATTGCAGTACCGCCAAACATCATAATTGTAGCGACTAATACGGTTCCGAAGAAGAAAAATGCGTTGCATGCAATGGTTTTTTTATATCTGCTTTTCTTTTTTTCTCCCAAAAGGAAGTATCCAAATGGAACAATGATACTAAGAATAAGTGCTGAAACTAATGTAATTTGAACTAACATAGACATAATTAAAATCCTCCTTAATTGACATCAATTATTTAAATTTTTGTATGATTTATTCTTTTTCTGCTTTTGTATATGGCTTAAATTCTCTACCATCACCTTTGTAGAAGCGGCTAAAGAATTCATAATACTCAAGACGTAATACCTGGATGCCGACGATTAGACCTTCCATTCCACAGACAAAGATGTTTCCTAATACTACAACTAACCAGTTAATGGAACCTCCGTTTTCTGCGCCGGCTAACATTAACACAACTTCCATCATTGCCGCATGGCTAACAGCAAAGGCACCAATACGAACAAAAGAGAGTGTGTTGGAAAAATAACTTAATAGTACTTCGAACATTTCAAAAAATGTCTGTACTACAAACATAACTGCGCCTGTATGCTCTGTTTCTTTTTTCTTAGTAATTGCACGGGCAATTGGTTCTTTTAAGGCAATTATAATTAGTGGTACGCCGAACATAATGGCTAATACAATACCTGCAGGTAAGCTGTGTCCTGTCATATATAGAACGACTACCGTAATAACAGCAGCATAAAAAACGAAACCTGCAACACCATTTGTTCCCAAGTAAGCGGATTCGATATTTTTCGTTTTTATTCCATTGATTATATTAATCAACATAGTTATTAAAACTAAGATCATACCAAAAGCAATGGCGTAAACGAATACCGTATTTAACTTTCCGATAAACGGAAGGTTTGACATAGCAGTAGCGGGTCTTAACCATATTGGTTCTAATATATCTTCAAATCCAAAAAAACTACCAAACATAAAACCAAAGAAGGTTGAAAAAATACCTGCATATCCAACAATGGCGGCTAGGTTTATTTTCTTGAAATGGTAGAGCAAAAATCCACCAATGGCGAGACAAAGGCCTTGACCGACATCACCAAACATCCAACCAAAGATAAAAGCATATGTTAAAGATACAAAAATGGTAGGGTCAAATTCATTATAGTTTGGAAGACCATACATTTTAATGAACATTTCGAATGGCTTAAATATCTTTGGATTTTTAAGCTTTGTTGGTGGTTTGCTAAAAATGTTATCCTCATCTTGTTCAATGATACAGTATATTTTGTCATCATTTTCGATTTCTTTTGAAAATGCTTTTGCATCCTTTTGTGACATCCATCCGCATAAGATATAAAAGGTAACATGGTTTTCTGTACATGCAGCTAGTTTACGAATATCAAAGTTTTCGGATAGATGTTTAAGTTTTGTATAAGCTGAGAAGAGTAAATACTTTTGCCCGTTTAAGGCCTCAACTTTTTTCCAATTAAGTACTTGAATTTGATTATTTAAAGCTTCTATTTTATTTTGCAAGCCTTTTGCTGCTTCTTCTGGTGTTCCTTCATACTCATCTGGTAAAAATACGCTCAAAGTGCATAGACTTATAGATTGCATCAATTTTATCGGTTTGGCCAGAAGGAATAAAGCAGACACCCCATACATACTCCTCATCGGAGTGACACTTATAAAAAACAGTATCTAGGTTGTCATAAACATATTTCTCATATTTTTCAATGTATTCCTTTGCTATCCTACCGAAACGAAACTTGATTGATTTAAAATGTATGATTGTGGATACATCAAAGTCCAGGCCTCTAAAAGGAACGATTTTTTCATAGGAAACTTGGAGTTTATTTCGTTCTTCTTCCAGAGCTGCTATTTGTTCCTTTAGAACTCCGAAGCTATTATCAATTTCTTTAATCACATGAAGTGCTTCCTGAGCTGTAATCGAGTGGTCTGCTTTCAAATCTGAAGTATCGATCAAACGAATCAGCTCCTCCGCCCTTGTATAAGAATCGCGATAGGGATTCACCGCCACAAACGGTTTTAAGTCATCTACGGTCTTTAGTTCTGATAAAGCGTTCTCAAGTTGTATTTCATAACGAGAAAGATATTTATCAATAACACGATCAAAATCATCTTTCGGACCTGTGATGCTTAAAAATTGCATCTTTTCTATCAACTGTGTACACCTCCATTACTTATTTATTGCATATCTATCAATTTCTTGTGGACTGAGACCATAGCGAATACCTTCTATAATAGTTGTTATTTTATGAATCTCGTGTTCCTTTTGATATAGGTAGGTATTAATACTTGCAACTGAGTAGGGATTTTTACGACTAGAGGCATGGTAAATAGCATCCATTAAACGAATATATATAACTTCAATTGAGTGGCTGTCTAAAACTTCTTCACTATATTGTCTAGCGTAAAAGGTACTGCTCATTATGACCTGCATATCTTCTAAAGTTGCAGATTCAACCATTGCTGATAGTATACCCTTTTTAATTTTATAATTTACGGGTATAATAAAAGCATAAATATCTGCTGGTGTTAAGTTATAATATTTTTTAGCACGATAAATCCACTGCACGTTTAAGAGGTCAAGTTTGTTACCAAAGTTTTGAGCAATAATATTCAATTCTTTACCGCTTAAAACTTTGTTTTTCGCTCTCCAAATATACGAGAAGTAAAATAAGTCCAAGCTCATTTCATAATCGAACAAACTCGGAGAGGGGGTATTCGAGATTCGGTTTAAAGTTGGGTAAAATTTTGTGTTACTTATCGCTTGAAGAAATTCATGCATTTGTTTGCGAAGATTTTAATAATATCTAAATCAGAGTGCTTTTCAAAAATCACGAAACATTTTTAAATCTATAGCAGTATCTGAGCCAGAATAAGTTCAACGTCTCATACATCTTTTAGAATGTCAATTTCATATTTCATGAAATACAACCATAAATTTTCGTTGCTTTTAAATTTGCAAACGATATAATTTAGAGAAATCATCGTAGATGAATAAGTCAATAATGCTTTCAATGTCACCCTAGGCGTTAATTTATTAAAATCACGAAATAATATTTCATAAGATTCTTTCCTTTTTAGAAAGGATAATGCATCGCCGACAGAAGATCTTGTCATTAACTGATCATAATCTTCTTGATTAAATAGCTTTTTGTTCATAGCCTTAATCTTTGTGGTTATCGCACTATAAGCAAGTACGCTTGGCATGTCATCACTCCTTTATCAGTTGCTCCAGTATCTGCTGGGCAATTTTGGTATGATCCTTATTATATTGTTCATCCAGATACTTGAGCAGACCGTCGGTCTGTTTTTGTTGCTGTAGCAATTCAGATTCGATTTGCAAATGTAATTGCTGCCTTAAATCATCAATAGTAGCCGCTGTTTCCTGTGCTACCTTTTGATCGAATTCCGCCGTTTTTCTCTCCATCTTTTGAGAGAGTTCTTTTTTTCTTACGTCCGCCTGTTCCATTATTGCAGTGGCGGCTGATTCAATTTCTGATAACCGTTTTAAAACCTGCTCCATCTGACTCCTCCTGTTTTCATATTTTAGTATCTGACGGACACTTAATTTTTATTATGTTAAATTCCTGTCAGATTATTTTTACATCAATTTATCATACACCTTTTAATAGGAAATGTCACGGTACAATTCATAAAAAATTAGTATAATATAAACAGATTTGTTGGATTTTTTATATAAATTTTATAACGATACTTGTATATACAAGTTTACAAAAAAGTAAAATAAATTTTTATATGAAGTGCTCTACTATCGACTGCAATACAAACATATATTACGTAGTTACTTACTCATAAAGAAACAAATCGAAGTATATGTAGTTATTTATTGACTTGCTTTTCATGTCATTGTATAGTGGTTATAGCATTACACACTTATTATAGGATGCAAAAAATTGTTTTAAATATAAGGAGTAATATGAGATTAAGAAATGTAAGAGGCGCTAGAGAGGCGATGATTGAAAGTCCGCTTGTCTTTGATGAACCTAAAGTAAATTTGGGTAAGTGGAACAGTATATTTGGAAATGATAATCCAATCTATATTGAGGTTGGGATGGGAAAAGGTAAATTTATAACAGAATTGGCAAGAAAAAATCCCAATATTAATTTTATTGGTATAGAGAAGTACTCTTCTGTATTGATACGTGCTTTACAAAAAAGAGAAGAACTAGAAAAAACGGAGAATCGAGTTAATAATTTATTGTATATTCGAATGGATGCTGAAAATATTGATCTTGTATTTGCACAAGGTGAGGTTGCAAAAATCTATTTAAACTTCTCTGATCCATGGCCAAAAGACAGACATGCGAAAAGGAGATTAACATCGCCACAGTTTCTAGAACGATTTGATAAAATTTTAGCAGCTGATGGGGTAATAGAATTTAAAACGGATAACCAAGATCTTTTTTCGTTTTCTGTTGATGCTGTAAAAGAATCGAAGTGGAAGTTGGAGCTTGAAACAAGAGATTTGCATCATAGCCCCTACTGTGAAGGGAACGTGATGACTGAATATGAAGAAAAATTCTCTTCTATGGGTAATCCTATTTGTAAATTAATTGCATCAAGAAAAATATAAAATACAAGCAAAATGTTTGGTTTATGCATATAAATAAGTAAGACTGAATATAAAGGTGATTCTATGGCAAAGAAAAATTCTATCCGGGATAAATTGAGTAGAGCCACTTATGATAAACCGAAACTCCAAAAAACGGTAATTGACATAAAAAAACATTTCGATGAGGTTAATAAATTTATAACAACAGAAAAGAAAAAATAAAGCTGTAATCAAACCATTGGGGACAGGCAGTTATAATAAAAATAGGGTGGATAAACCACCCTAGTTTTATTTGTCTTCTGAAATTTATTGATATTATACAGATTTGTTTGTATTAGATTCCATTATCTCCGATGCTTCAACTTGTTCTTTATCGTTCAATCTAGAATCAACCCATCGACCAATTAGGAACGCAATAACGGCTACGATAGGTACGCCTAGAAACATACCTATGACGCCGGCAACTGCGCCACCGAATGTAATGGCGAAAATTATCCATATCGGACGTAAACCGGTTGAATCGCCTAAAATTTTAGGACCTAAATATAGACCATCAAATTGCTGTAGAACAAAAATTAGCAATAAGTATATTATTAACTTAATAGGCGATATGAGTAAGATGATAATAGCACTGGAACAAACCATATGGTAAAAATGGTATATATTTGTTATGCTATAACACTAATAACATTGCATAAGGTAGCTGTAAAATTGTCATTGCGACAAAACATAAAATACCGATAATAATGGAATCGATGGTTTTTCCGCTAATAAAACCACTAAATATATTGTTACACTCCTTTGCTGTTTCGAGAAGGTAGTCGGCGCGTTTTTTACACAATATAGCATATAGTAATCGTTTACATGCAGTGTTAAGCGTTTTTTTATCAATGAGCATATAGCAGGATATAATAGTAGCTATTATAATATTTAAAATCCATTTTATTACAGATACTGAAGTGCTAAATACAGTTGGCACAATTAATGATAGCACGTTTGTAATATTAGAAAAGTCCAGTACTTTAGATAGGCTATCATTTACTAGTGAGTTTAAATAATCGAAATTTACTGTTGGATATTGATTTTCTAAGTTATTCAGAAAGGCAGCTACCTGCTCATACCAATCCGGTATTTTTTGTGCTAAATCGGTTATACTTTTTCCTAATTGTGGAATCAAAAATAAAAATGTAATTACAATAAATCCTAGTGCAAGCAAGTAGGCGGTAAAAATCGATAAAACGCCCCTAAGTTTTTGGGACTTTAAATGAAATACTTTTAAAAATATTTTTTTATCTATGGATTTTACAATTGGATTAAGTATATATGCAATGAAAAACCCGATAAAGAATGGAGACAACGCACTGACATACTTTCTAATAAGTAGAGAGGTACCTTCCCAAGAAAATACAGTTTTTATAATTAACGATCCAATAAGTATGACAACCAAGGTATAAATAGAGATAGTGAAATATTTTTTATTTGACTGAAATTTGTGGTTACTCAAATCACATACCATGTCCTTTCTTTTTGTGTATACAGTTACAATTCCATTATATTATAGTTCGGTAGTCCATTACAAGCATTAATATGGGTGTTTTATATATTTTGCTTGGAAAAGTAAAACATAATTACATAGAAATAGAAAGAGGGACTACTTATATTATAAGGGGAAATCTAATGTATTTTTAATAATATAATATTTTTTTAAAAAAGTACTTGCAATTTTTAAAAACATCATATATAATATCACTTGTGTTCGCAAGAAAACACAAAAAACTCCAAAAAATAAGCGCTTCTAGCTCAGTTGGTAGAGCACCTGACTCTTAATCAGGGTGTCC
>JBKTKK010000019.1:0-18977 GCA_047242405.1 Lachnospiraceae bacterium
GTTTAGTCCCGCAGGATTTTAAGTCCTGTGCGTCTGCCAGTTCCGCCACGCCGGCTTAGAGCTTAATACTCAATACAATTTGGCTGACTTGTAAATCATACTATAATGTAATTAAATTGTCAACATTTTTTTAACTTTTTTTTGATGTATTATAACTCTATATTTCGTAGATTGTTCTATAAAATTGGTTGCTGGTTATTCATAGAGTATCCATCGATTCGAACATCATTCATATCGTATTGATCTTCTTTCTTTTTTACCCTTTTTAACCTTTTCACTATACCATAGGGATTTTTAACGGAAAGGCTATCGCCACCACCTGCAATTACCCACAATACCCGATACTTCTTTGGTATTGTTTTAAGCGAATCCTCCCCTTTTCCATCGGTAAAATACACTAACAAATCAAACTTTTTGCTATTCGCAAACGCAAATACCGGGTCAAATTGAGTGCTACCTTTGGAATGAAACCTCTCTTTGATATCCTTTATCGTTTTTACTTGATATACGCGTCTAATTTCACTATCGCATTCAATTATTGTAATTTCATGTTTATAGCTTTTTACAATCATAAATACTTCCGTCATAGCTTGTTTGAATTCTTCGTCGCTGATACTTCCGCTAATATCAAGCGCAACTGCAATTTTCGCCTTATAATTCTTTATAGAACCCTTTAAATCCAAGCGTTCCGGTTGTCTTCTACTCCTCCTCATTGTCGTTTTTTTCTTATCGCTTTCTATCACCCCCATTAACCTATTTAAATATAGGTTCCAAGGAATTTCACTTTTTTGAACCTTCATTGAGGAAATTAAGCCATCGATATAAGTAGGTATCTCTCCTTTTTTGGACTTGTTAATATATTGTTCCGTAAAGTATTGGAATGTCTTTTCCTCTAATTCATCAGATTCCATCCATAAATCATGCGTTTTTTCCACAGAATATTCTGATACGAAATCATCTATTTCATTTGTAGTATTTTCTTTTTCCCCATGCGCTTTCTTTAATGTATCTAACGCTTTTTGTATTTTATCTAAATAATATTCAAATGTTTCAAACGGAAGCAAATCAAGGGCATAGTTTACATTCACCCATTCTAAGGTAGTAGCATAGGAAGGCAAATCATTTAAATACGTATTCACCACAACATCCATTGCCATATTAATTGCCAATGACTCGTACTTTCCAATTAGCGATTTTGCCCTTATTAAATGCCTTGAAACAATATGAAGGATCTCATGTTTTATGGAACTTTCCATCTGCTTCATATTAAGTTTTAGAAATTGGATTGGATTAAAGTATATAACATAATTTGTGCCTTTAAAATTCACCGCAGTAGGACCACTAATATGAAGATCGATTTCCCTTTTCATTTGTAATAAAAAATATCCATAAAAATCTTCTCTTTCTTCCATAAGACTTAAATTAACTTTGTCTACCAATGACAAAAATTCTTTTGTAAATCCATCCGGAATTTTATTATTCTGAAACTTCAATGCCAAATTCAAAAGTTTCTTTTTTTCTTGATCAAAATAATTTATCATAGATTAACCTCGAATATAGCGATAAGAATCAAAATACAACTCAACAAATTCATTTGCTTCTATCACTATCCTGTATATGGATCGGTAGCTCTTTTTTATATCCTTCATAACACCCACCATTAAGTCATCTGGTAATAACTTCAAAAATAAAACAAGCCTTTTTGTATAAAAGGAAACATCGATATGTTCTTCTTTTAACCTACACTCTAATTCTGATAATATGTTCCTTGTAGCAAGATAAAGCCTTGTATGACTTTCCTTTTTCACCCTTTGTTCCATATTTTCACCCAGTGTCTCCCCATGAAATACATCTTCAAACGTTAGTAATGGATTTACATCAGTCTCTACAAAACTAACAAATTCTTGGGCAATGACCTTACCCACATTTCCTATTATTACATTTTTAAATACCTCTTTTGAAATTGTATCTTGACTGCTTTTATATACTTTATAACACTTTGAAATTCGCTCATAACTTCTTGGTGTTGCCCGAACATCATCCTCATTTACTTTATTTAAGTATTCCGGAAATGTTGATATAAACTCGATTACCTTTTGTTCTAACCCTTTTTCAATTGCCCACTGAATCCACTGGGTCGAATCACTCTCCATGTGCAACCACACAAATCGATTTTCCTGAGCCGCATCCATATCAACTACTTGATAATCAAAATCCTGCCCAAAATTGCTCGGCGGATTCATCGCTGCTATAATTTTCACACTATCCATTAAGCGGTAACCATTAATTTCCCGATTTAAAATCAAATTCATTAATTCTTGTTGAACCGCATGTTCACATCGATTAATTTCATCGATGAACAAGAGAACGATTTCTCCTTTTTCACAAGTTTTATCAATCTCTCTTAACTTATTATGAACCGCATATACAGTAGTTTTTCCCTCAATTTTTTCACCATTCTCTTTTATTTGAATATAAGAATCAATAGTAGGTAAGCCACCGATTTCCCCTTCTTTTAATAAATTTCCATCAATTACTACTAAACTCCAATTATTTTCTTTTGCAAGCTCTTTGGCCAATGCTGTCTTTCCTATTCCACTCTCCCCTACAATTGAGAGGTACTTCACCTGTCGCCAATACTAGTTCAACACTTTTTAATGTATCTATAAAATTCATATCCGATTCCTATCCTATCTTTAATTTTTCATCTACCGTTATTTTCTTAGCTTTCATGCTACCATGTTTGTATATAAACATGACTTTATCAATTGGGAATGTTTGGCTGTCTCGATCAATGACATTGCAATTAATGAAATCTCTTACATATTTTTCTTCCACATCCTCACTAGATAAGACTAGTTTTAATACACATTCCAATTCTTCCTGCGTGATCTGTTTCCATACATGCTTAACAACTAAAATATTTACCTTTAAAAATTCTAATATTTTCTTCTTATCTAAATCAGTAATAAAACCAATCGCTGCATCATTCCTACGAATAGCCATTAACTGCACCTCAAAACTAGGTTCCTCTATATATCGAAGTGCATCATATCCCTGTTTAACCGCCTCCATTTGTACGAAAACCGAAGGACTTTTTATAAACTTAATGGCATCATAATTTTTCCTCACTGCAAGAAGCTGCAACTCTTCCCTTGGATTTTTCACAGACTTTATAGCCCAACCCGCCTGCTCGACCGCTAACTTAACGACAGCCTCCGTTGGTTCTTCTATGAACTCTAAATTCGTCCAGCCTAACATGACTGCTTTTTTCATCATACACTCAGTTGGATTTTTTATGAACTTAATCGCTCTTCCATTGTTGTCTATTGCTAACTCCTGCATAGCAAGTGTCGGATTACTAATATATTCTAAGGCAAGGCCATTTTTTTTAATGGCCATAAACTTCATCTCATCCGTTGGATTTTTTATTGTTTTAATACTATATGGATTTCGATTAATCATTTCTAATAATTTTGCTTCTTCCATCCTATGCCTTTCTATATCAAAAGAAAAATTTTAACTTTTTCTACATTATAACATATTTTGACATAACATAAACCATTGGATTCGTTCCGAATATTTTTTATTAAGAAATCAACAAAAAAGCCTCAAATACAGCGAAGTATTTGAGGCTTTCGTATGGATGGAGAAGGATTCGAACCTTCGAAGTCGTCGACAACAGATTTACAGTCTGCCCCCTTTGGCCGCTCGGGAATCCATCCAAATGTGTGACCAATATTGATGATATCATATATAGAAAAATAATGCAAGTACTTTTTTATATTTTTTTTAAATATAAAAAAAGAGAGCGACTATCCATTTCTCCACACGAATTATAATAGCCGCTCCTACTCTACATCGAAGATCGTGGTTCTCCTACTACAAATACTACTGCTGAAACCGGCGCTAAGGTTATATTCAAATATCCCTTTTCCGTTAGCACAAAAAGCTTCCCTACATTATATCCTTTTGGACTCGTTTCTATAATACGCATCATCGGTGCATCCTCTGGTACCTCAATCTCCCAAACAGGTATCTGTACATTTCTATTTTCCGCCTTGTTATTCACTGCTATAACCGCCTTATTTTCCTTGCAAAAACGTCCATATACGATAAGATGGTTTCCAGATATAAGAGGTTTATAAGATCCACGACGCAAACAATCGTATGCCTTGTGATAGTGTATCATATAACGATGAAATTCTATTAATTCCCAGTCTTCTTTGCCCCAAGGAAAAGTTCTTCGGCTATCTGGATCTGTCCACCCAACTTGACCTGCTTCATCTCCATAGTAAATCGTCGGCGCCCCTGGCCATGTCATTTGTATCACCACTGCTTCTCGTAAAACTCCTTTATTAATATGAGACCCAGCTGCCTCCGGTCCCAAAGTAGAAGTTCTCCCAATTTTACGATTTGTTCGTGTCAAAAATCGTGAATGGTCATGGTTGGACAACTCATTCATCGCCACTTCCAGTGAAGGATATTGAAATTTACTCATATTGTATGCCATGGTGCTAAAAAACCATTCCCCATTCCCATACAAATTTTGATTTGATTCATCGCTATGCTTTTCCATCCCAGTCAAAAACCATGTGACTGGTTCCATAAAAGCATCGTAATTCATAACCGTATCCCATTGATCTCCCATCAACCAAGATGTAGGATCCCCATAATGCTCTGCCAAAATAATAGCGTCTGGCTTCTCTGATTTCACAGCCTGTCGAAAATCATGCCAAAATCGATGATTAAACTCATTGCTTCTACCTAAGTCTGCAGCAACATCAAGGCGCCATCCATCCACATTATAAGGAGGGGCAACCCACTTTTTTGCAACCTCAAGAACATATCTATATAGCTCTTTGGATTCCTCATAATTTAGCTTTGGCAGCGTCTCATACCCCCACCAGCCGTCATAATCGGGGTTATAAGGCCACCGTTCTGAATGGAAGTGGAAAAATGTATGATAGGGACTTTTCTCTGTAATATACGCGCCCGCTTCATATCCATCTACATTCTCATATAAACGCTCACGATCCAACCATTTATTAAACGAGCCACAGTGATTAAAGACACCATCCAAAATCACTTTCATTCCTCTTTTGTGGATTTCCTCCACTAACTCTACAAAGAACTCATTACTAGCCTCTAAATTCTCTTTTGAAGCAATTCTGGATATAAATTTCGTGGCAACAGAATTATCGTATTGATTCTCATCTAATACATTCCCCTCATCTTTTACAATTACCGCAAAATGGGGATCAATATAATCATAATCTTGTATATCATATTTATGGTTTGAAGGGGATACAAATAATGGATTAAAATATAACACTTCCACACCTAGGTTTTGTAAATAATCTAGTTTTTCTTTAACCCCCTGTAGATCTCCACCATAAAAACAACGGACATCTAAAGAATCGGGATATTTATTCCAATCTATTATCCGCTTTGTATGTCCACCAATATAAATATATTCTCGATCCAATGGGTCATTTAACGTATTTCCATTTCGAAAACGATCCACAAATATTTGGTAAAAAACCGCTCCCTTAGCCCATTTCGGTGTTTTAAATCCAGGCGTCACCGTAAAGTTGTGAAATTCTTGTAAATCTGTCGTACAACCAAGTTTATTATAAAAACACAATTCTTTTCCCTTACTAATTTCAAAGAAATAAGAAAACATTTCGCCTTCGACCGGCAACTTCACTTCATAAAAATCAAAATCTCCAACAGAACAGCTCTTTTCCATCTTTGCCTCTGTTGTTCCAAAAATAACATAGAGCTGATCCACATTATCTCTCCCGGTTCGAAAACGAAGCACTATCTCATCTCCTGCATCGGGCTCAACTGGGTATCGATACTCCGATGTTTCATCGCAGTATAACGCCCTTCTATCCAGGTATAATTTCGTTTTCATATTGATTGCTCCAATCACGATTTCCTATATATCTATCATATAATATTCACGGTATTTGTACAACCAGCAAATGTTAAAAACTATTTTTAGATAGAGAAAAGGACGGCATTCCGATCGCCGTCCTTTTCTGGAGAAGGTATTTCATTTCTTATGGGGTGTAGCAAAAAACTATACAATGTATTGGGGGGGTTTACGTATATTATTATAGCAATTCATCCCAAATAAGTGTGCACAAACTTTACATGAATCGACATTTTGTTTTGTGCAGAATCACATGGCTAATATTGAAACCCCCAAGTCTTATTAGAACATTGCTTCAAATTCTTCTGTTCCAATCTTTTCTTTTTCTAAAAGGGCAGCTGCACACTTATGAAGGACATACTCGTGTTCCTTAATAAGGCTTTGTGCTTTATGATAACAATCATCAATAATCCTCTTTACTTCTTCATCAATCACCGTTGCTATGTTTTCACCATAAGCACGAGAATGCGCTAAATCACGCCCTATAAATACTTCATTGTCGTCATTGCCATAGTTAATAAGGCCGAGTCGTTCTGACATACCATATTTTGTAACCATAGCCCTTGCGGTTTCTGTTGCCTGTTTAATGTCCTGGGATGCCCCTGTCGTAATATCATCGAAGATGATTTCTTCCGCTACACGGCCACCGAGAGAGACAACAATATTTTGTAACATTTTTCCCTTTGTATTAAAGAGTTCATCACTCTCTGGTAATGGCATTGTATATCCAGCAGCCCCCATACCAGTAGGTATAATTGAAATTGTATGAACGGGGCCTACATCTGGAAGTAAGTGGAATAAAATCGCATGCCCAGCTTCATGATAGGCAGTAATCTTCTTTTCTTTCTCACTAATTACTTTCGAGCGTTTTTCTGCCCCAATGCCAACCTTTATAAATGCCTGCTCAATATCCGACTGTGTCAGAAAAGACTGCTTCTTTTTGGCTGCATTAATAGCCGCTTCATTTAATAAGTTTTCAAGGTCCGCTCCAGTAAAACCTGCTGTTGTCTGTGCTATTTTATGCAAGTCTACATCCTGACCTAATGGCTTATTCTTTGCATGAACACCTAAAATTTCTTCTCTCCCTTTAATATCGGGTCTTCCCACTCCCACTTTTCGGTCAAATCTGCCCGGACGTAAAATAGCTGGATCTAATATATCAACACGATTCGTCGCCGCCATAACGATGATTCCTTCATTGACACCGAAACCATCCATTTCAACAAGTAGCTGATTTAGTGTTTGCTCTCTTTCATCATGGCCACCACCCATACCAGTTCCTCTTTGTCTAGCTACCGCATCAATCTCATCAATAAATACAATACATGGCGCATTACGTTTTGCCTGTTCAAACAAATCACGAACACGGGAAGCACCGACTCCTACAAACATTTCCACAAAGTCTGAACCTGAAATACTAAAAAATGGAACACCTGCCTCACCAGCTACAGCTTTAGCAAGCAAAGTCTTTCCCGTTCCAGGAGGACCCACCAACAGAATACCTTTTGGGATTCTAGCCCCAACTTGTGTATACTTTTTCGGATTACTTAAGAAGTCTACCACTTCTGCCAATTCTTCCTTTTCTTCTTCCAGGCCTGCTACCTCTTTAAATGTCACCCGTTTGCTGTGATCATTTATCATTTTCGCACGGCTCTTTCCAAAGTTCATCATGGCATTTCCACCACCGCCGCCAGAAGCAGCTCTATTATTTAAAACCATAAATATTAGAAAACACCCGCCAAATACAATTAACATAGGTAAGATTGTCGTTAATAAAATACTATCTCTTTGAACATCAGTTGTATCTACGGTTATTCCATTATCCGTCAAATATTTAATTTCTTCGTTTACGTCAGGAACATAAATCGTCGCATGTTTCCCATCTTTTAAAGTCATATATATTTGACCACTTGGCGTTTCCTTATTTTGCCCTATCGTAGCTTGGGAAACTTGCCCACTATCAACATTTTGAATATACTCATTATAAGAAATGGTATTCCCCATAAGCGAACTCTGCTGCCAGATGTATGAAACAATCAGCACAATCAGAATAATCGCCAAATAGAAACCCATTCCACGTGATTGTTTTCTCAATTGATACCTCCTATTCCTGCTCTACAACTCCAATGTAAGGTAAATTTCTATACTTCTGGTCATAATCTAGCCCGTAACCTACAACGAACTCATCTGGAATACAAAATCCAGCATAGTCCACAACCACTTCTTTCTTTACTCTTCGCTCCGGTTTGTCTAACAATGTACATAATTTTATACTATTTGGGTTTCTCTTTTTTAACATTTCAATCAAGTAATTAAGTGTTCTACCAGAGTCGATAATATCTTCAACGATGATAACATCCTTACCTGCTATATCCTCATCTAGATCCTTCACAATTTTTACGACACCACTAGACTGTGTACCACTTCCATAGCTGCTTACAGACATAAAATCAAGTGACACAGGTACAGAAATTCTCTTAGCTAACTCGCAAGTAAAAAACACGCCACCCTTTAATACGCAAATCAAATGAGCCTGTTTTCCTTCGTAATCTTTACTAATTTGCTGACCAATTTCTCTTATCTTAGCATCCACTTCTTCCTCTGTCAGCAAAACTTTAATCTTTGTATCCATCATTTGTTTCTTCCTTTCTAATTTCTATCTGTAAAATAGTATTTGTTTTGTCGGTTACTTTATAAGCTTCGCTCATACGATAGCCTACTACCCATAATATATCGTTTTCAACAGCAACAACCGGAATCTGATCCCGTATTTCACGGGGTATTTTCGCATCTATCATATAATCTTTTAGCTTTTTTGATCCGCCGCTTTGCAAAACTTGCAGAGTATCTCCCTGCTTGCGGGTCCGTAACTGAATCGTACCTTTGATTTTATCATAGTCAAACCAATTCGTATAGCCATTTTTCGGAAATTTTTCTTTCTTATTCGGAAAGATAGTAGTAACCATTTTATATTCTGTGATCAGTTCACACTTCTCTTTTCTTTTTCGAATTGTGAAAAAATCATATCCAATCTCCGCCTGAATCTTGTAAGGGAGGTCAACCGTTTTACCAACTCTTTTATTCAATAGCTGTACCATATTTTCAATATGAACAAAGGAAATATCCTTTCTACTTTTAGCGAGGCGTTCTAACGACAGTTGCAATACGTAACGCAGAATGGCAATTGGGGTAGACTTTAATTTTTCTAGCGGAAATACCAATTCTTCCTCTGTTATAAGGGCATTTTCTTCTAAGAAAGCAACGGCTGTATTAGTAAGATATTCATCAATCTCTCCATAAATGAGTCCGCTATTCACCAAATGTCTTCCAATCGCCGGTTCCACCTCATTTTTTAAATACGGAAGTATATTTAATCGGATTTTATTTCTCATATAATCTTCCGACAAATTCGTTGAATCAACTCTCCATAAGATACCCTTTTCTTCCAAGTAAGCTTCTAACTCTTTCCGCGTCAAACACAAAAGTGGACGAATAATATTCCCACGTACTGGTTCAATGCCTCTCAACCCCTTTAGCCCACTTCCGCGAAATAAATGAAGCAATATCGTTTCTTCATTATCATCTCTATGATGAGCCACTGCTACTTTATTCGCTCCGACCATACGTATTTGCTGCTCAAATATTTGATACCTTACATATCGTCCCGCTTCTTCCAAGGACATCCCCTTTTTTTGTGCTAACGCTGGCACATCGCAAGCAAAAGAAAGGCAGGGGATCTCCCAATCACTGCACAGTTTTTGTACAAATTTCTCATCTTCATCCGCCTCCGGACCACGGATGCCATGATTGATGTGTACAGCTGTTACAGTAATATTCCATTCCTGCCTTAAACTCACAAAAATCCTTAAAAGACAGACAGAATCTGCCCCACCAGATACTCCAACGAGTATATGATCTCCTTTTTTTATCATATCATGCAAGCGTATATAGTCCTTAACTTGCTTTTCCATTTCAAATCCTATCATGATCAATCCAGTATCCTTTTTAAAGTATCATAATTCATTCTTGTAACTATGATCCCCTTTACTATATCACTTCTTCCATACCCCTGCAACCAATACTGTCATATCATCTCTAACTCCGCCATCGTCACCTGCCATAGCATAGATTAAAATTTTGTTGGCCATATCTCTCGGATTTGTTCCCTTTAAACGACTACAAAAATTACGAAATTCTTCTTCTTTATCTTCTCCTGAAAATGCTTCTACAATACCATCTGTTACCATAATAATAAAATCTCCGTCACGAAGTTTATACAGACTCTCCATTGGTTCAATTTGAGGCAAAAAACCCATTGGAAGTGCCTCTGACCTTAATATGTCCACATGAGTTTCTTGCTTAATTAATGTAACAGCTGCTCCTGACTTAATAAAATCACAAATACCGCTATATAAGTCAATCACAGCCATATCCATCGTAAGCGGATGCAACTCTTCCTCCTGCATCATTAATGCATTATGTACCATTTTCAAAACTGTATTCGGTTGAAAACCAGCTTCCATTAACTGTTCCGTCAACTCAATTGCCCGCTTACTTTCCCGATAGGCGCGACCTCCAGATCCCATTCCATCACATAGACTCATAAACATCTTTCCTTTTGGAAGCCTCGTAAACGAAAAATTATCTCCCGATACTTCTTCTTCCTCCTTTACTGCCCTTGCAATTCCATGAAGCATCATAAAATTTGTATCTTCTTCCAAACGAACGATTGATACTTGTCCGGTAACGACTGGCCGACTATCTACCGCTGGCTTCCAACGGCAATCCCCTACACTTCCTAAAATTTGTGCAATTTCCTTTGCTGTAACCGAACTGCCGTTATCTGTCCATAACGTTAATACTGCCTCTCTCCTTTTGTTCTCGCCTTCTACCATTATCATTTTTTCCGTATGAATATGATGAGCCTTCAATTGGTTTCGCATGGCCATTTCTGCATCTGCTGTAATATCTACTGTGTTCTTCATCTCTTCACGGAATCCACGCATCAAATGTGATAATTGCATATATTGTTCTGCTACAACTGCCCTACTTTCAAGATAACGATTACGCCATTGGTAATCCATTCCCTCTGCCATTTGTATTGCCGGTGTAGGCCCTTGATTTTCTGTAAATGACTTTGCTAATTCAGAAAAAGAATCTGCAATTTGATTAAAACGCCTCCCCATTAGGCCATCTACATCATCCATATCTGGAATTAAGACTTTTGGCTCTGTCTTAATCCCATCAGGTTTTATTAAAGTTTTTGGTAATATACAAAATATTAACATGCAAATCATAAGACTAGGGATTGATTCCTTAAACAACTCCGGCGCATAGAGAAGTCCAACTCCGGCGGCACCTACAGCGAAGCTGATTACGCTAGCAAATCGACCTAGCTGGCGGAATAACCCTGCCATTACACCCATTACAGCCAATATCCCCAGCTCTCCCATATCTCTTTGCCATATAGTTAGTATGATTCCACACGCGGTACCTATTACAGCACCTGTGCCAGGACCATATTTATACCCAACAAATAGTATACTAAATAATAATAATACTTCAATAAGCGAGTAACCTAGTTGACCACTCCTCATCACATCCAGCATAATCCACGCAATTGCAGCAGCTCCAAGCGTATAACGTCCCCATTGCATCAAACTTTCTTTTTTCACATCATTCTTCCTCCTTTACAAGCATGGGTTCATTATAGCTATCCATTAGAGAAATGTTTGTCAAATGTCGGGAGTAATTTTAAAAAAGTTTTAGACAAAAACTCCTTTAAAAAAGAAATTGTCCCGATTAGAGGGAGGTAAGGCCATTTAAGAGACTAAAAAATAAGGCGGCAGTTACTCTTCTTTTCATAGAAGAAAACTACCGCCAATTTTTATTTCCGTTATTTACTACCTTTAAAAATAATCTCATCCTTATGTACAAGCCCTAACTTTTCCTTTGCCATTTCCTCAATAAATTTTTGTGTATCAACATATTCCTTGTATTCTGCCAACTCCTCGGATCTGGCCTTCTCATCGTCTATTTTTTTCTGCATTTCCTGCTGTTTTTGTGTATAAACCTTTTCTTGCTTCTTCAGTTGTCCACTTCTAACTGAGACTATTGCGCCCATCATAAGGACTACAACAAAAGCAATGATTAGATTCTTTTTACTCGACTTTCTCTTTCTCTTTCTTCCTGCGTTTCTCTGGGCCACAATCTCGCCTCCATTTCTTAATAGATAATTTCATTTTAAACCAACTAAATATTTTTTTCAATGCCTTTGCTAGTAATATAAACGGTTTTGTAAGAAATTTTAATATTTTTTTAAAAATCCAAACAATGGCTACCACAACCAGCGGGCTCGGTCCAAAATGATAAATTCCCATGCCAACAAAAAAACCGACATATGCAAACGCGCGAAGCGTACCGTTATTCTCCTTATAGATTAGGCCAAAGACACAAAAAGCACAAAACATCCAGAAAGAAAAATCCTCTATTGCAACAAATGCGGAATTGTGCTTAATTAATTTACGCAGGATTAAAAAGACATCATAGAAACATCGCAAAAGAAGGCCGAGGCATAGGGAATCCAGCAAAAAACGCATCTCCCATGATATTACCCCGCTCATAGGCTACTTCAACAATCTTTTAAAGAAAGACTCATTTGGTTTATGGTAAGAATCCGCATTGGAATATGTAAAGCCATCGAATTGCCCATCAATATCCAATTCTCCCTTTTCTAAAGACAAGCGACTAACATGGAGCTCTTTTCCCTCTAACGTAAGGACTCCTTGATCTGTTTCAAGTAACACTTCATTTTCATCAAAGGAAATTACATCAATTACGCCAGTAATCTGGCAAATCTTTCTCATGTTCAAAATAATTTTATGATTGGTCTTCGCTTGTTTTTCTTCCATAAAAAACCTCCTAATATGCTTTAACGCTACATTAAAGTATATTAGGAGGATTGTTTATTTTTACTACTTAAATATATCTATACAATTCTTTTGCATCATCTTTTTTTGTTGTTTCCTGGATATCTAGTACTTCTACCTTTACGGACTTTGTTCCAAAACCAATTTCGATGATATCACCAGGTTTGACATTTACGGAAGCTTTCGCTATTTTACCATTTACCAGTACTCGCCCCGCATCACACGCTTCATTTGCAATTGTTCTACGTTTTATAAGTCTGGAAACCTTTAAGAATTTATCAAGTCTCATAGAATTAAGCGTTTACTAAATCTTTTAACGCCTTACCAGCTTTAAACTTTGGAGACTTAGAAGCAGCAATCAACATAGTTTCCCCACTCTTTGGATTTCTGCCTTCGATTGCAGCTCTTTCAGATACATCAAAAGTTCCAAAGCCAACTAATTGAACCTTTTCACCTTTTTGTAATTCTTCAGAAACAACATCTGTAAATGCCTGTAGAACTTTTTCTGCATCCTTCTTGGAAACTTCGCTCTTTTCAGCAATTGCTGCGACTAATTCTTTCTTATTCATTGTTTATTCCTCCTAAAAATATCGTTATCTACGAACACCTGAATTTCAATCAAATCATTTAACGCATGTGTCAAAATTAGTTATAAACTTTCCACCGCTATTTGTCAAGTTTTTTCTTATTTATCAAGGAATTCGGGCACTTTATCTTCCATCTGGCGACCTAAAAATGCGGATGCACAGGCAGCTGATTTTTGTTCCATATCGCTAAATTTAGCTTTCTCATCCCTCGTGGCAATTATTACCGCTCCAATGGCATCTCCCTCACAGATAACAGGGCATACAATCTGTGCTGTATAATCCTCAGCATCCCCCTGATATAAGGCAACTGCGTTTTTTTCCGTTCCTGTAGACATTTGGTATTCACGATTCATTATCATTTGTTCTAATGCTTTACTAATTGATTTTCCAAGTAAATCTTTCTTCTGTGGACCTGCTGCCGCAATAATCTGATCACGGTCAACAATACATACAGTATGGCCAATGGTAGAAGCCATCGCTTCCGCATACTGCTTTGCAAAAGTTCCCATTTCGGCCATAGGTGAATACTTCTTAAATATTATTTCACCTTCTCTGTCAGTAAATATTTCCAATGGCGTACCTTCTCTTAAACGAAGTGTTCTTCTAATTTCCTTTGGTATAACGACACGTCCTAAGTCATCTATTCTCCTGACGATTCCTGTTGCTTTCATGTAATTTCCTCCATTTTACTTTCATCTTAACTGTGAATTATTTGTATTGTTTGTAAATTAGAGGAATTTATACCATCTGTAATCAAAAAAAAGGCTATTCGCGTAACTTCCTAACATTTTCATCTTTTTAGGAGATTGACTTGTTGAGAAGTTGCTATAGCCTTTAACACATTACTCTGATACAGTTGTTCCTGCCACCGTAGTTTCCGCAGAATCAATTGTAGCTTCCTCTGATTCTTTTCCTGTGCTTTCTGCCTCTGTAGATTCAGCAGCTGTCTGTGAAGGTGCAACATAAGCAGCATCTTTAAAACTAATAAGTGCCCAAACATCTTCATCAACGGTAAATTTCGGAGCAGTCTTTTTTAATTCTTCATATTGCTTATTAAACTCATCATCTTGACGCTTTTTAATTTCTGCTTGAATCGCAGTTTCTTTTGCCTCTAGATCATTATCATCTAAGCATCGCATAATATACCAACCATCACCATCTACCGCGGCGGTTGCACATTCATCTTTCGATAATTTCCAACCTTCTTCAAC
Organism: Lachnospiraceae bacterium; assembly: GCA_047242405.1. Lineage (GTDB taxonomy): Bacteria > Bacillota > Clostridia > Lachnospirales > Lachnospiraceae > Fimimorpha. The sequence goes on from JBKTKK010000019.1 coordinate 14,669, forward strand.
ATATGGTTTATCATCAGACTCCCCAAATGTTACAGTGGCAGCTTGTACTTTATAACTAGCATCTTCATATTCTTTTTCAATATCGGTAGCAGATTTACCAGATTCTAACTTTTGTAAGATTTCATCAGCAACCTTACTTTCATCTGTTGCATCGTCATCATCTTCTGTTAAATAAAGATATTCTACCTTTTTTTGCTGAAATTCCTTCTCATCTACGTTTGTATCCAATTAGCAATCATCTTTTCTCTTTGACGGTTTGCCAATGCATTTTCTGTATAAAGCCTCTCCAATAACTCTCTTGTTGCACCAGTTATTTCAACAATTTCCTCATCTTTCATAAACTGGTCCACTTTTTCAGTTACCTTCTTTTTATCGTCTTCAGATAAAGTAACCCCGTCCTTCTCTGCCTGATCGCAAAGAATTCTTGTTTGAAGAATTTTCTTCATTACATCTGTTTTTACACTAGACTCCATCGTTCCGGAACCTGTCAGGTTGTATTCCCAGAACTCCTGACCCGCCCCAAAGCTTGCCTCATATGAATATTGAGTTAACTTCGCAAAGAATCTAGCTTCATCTAAGTAGATCTTCTCGTCTCCATAAGTCGCAACGACAGTCTGAGAATAGTCATCTGTAGAAGCGTCTTTTGCACAGCCCGTTAATACACCTGCAATCAGGCAGCCTGCTAAGAGACAGACAAGGCTGTTTTTTAACTTAAATTTCATATTATCCTCCTAATATTCAATACTCCGTGAGACCTATTATATTACTTTTCTACGAAACAAGCAACATTTTTATCTCGTTTAACAGTATTTTCACAGAATTTAATGTCTTTTGCATGTCTGAATTTGTATTTTTTCGGTCAATAAAGGTAAAATATGGAGATTCTCCCGCTGTGAATTTCAGCTCATTGCGATAGCGACTTATTAAGTCCGGGATTTTCTCAACGGTAACGTTGGCTTTTGGATACATTGTAATCCGAATCTCCTGTTTGTTTCAGACACTTCTGTAACATAAGCACTATGGGCAAGGGCTCTCAAATGGGCAATTAGGAGAAGATTTTCAACTGGCTTCGGAATTTCACCAAATCGGTCAATTAATTCATCCTGCATATCCATAAGTTCCTCCTCCGACTCAACGGCAGCAATACGCTTATACATATCTAATTTTAAATATTCATTTTTAATATAACTCGAAGGAATATAAGCATCAATATTTAAGTCAATTGTCGTATCAAATGATACTTCTTCTTTTGCTTCACCTCTTAACGCCTTCACCGCTTCGTTTAACATCTTACAGTATAAATCGTAACATACTGCTTCCATATGCCCATGTTGCTGCTCCCTAATAAATTACCTGCACCACGAATTTCCAAGTCTCGTAAGGCTATTTTTATACCACTTCCAAGTTCAGTAAACTCGCGAATTGCCTGTAACCTCTTTTCTGCATCTTCCTTTAGTATTTTGTTTTTCTTGTACATAATAAAAGCAAATGCAGTGCGGTTTGATCGCCCTACACGTCCACGTAATTGATAAAGCTGTGATAAACCAAAGTGATCCGCGTCATGAATGATAATTGTATTTACATTTGATATATCAAGCCCCGTTTCAATGATTGTAGTTGAAACAAGCACATCAATGTCCCCGTTAATAAAATCTAACATGATTCGCTCTAGTTCTCTTTCACTCATCTGTCCGTGGGCAAAAGAAACATTTGCCTCTGGTACTAACTTCGCTATTTTATTTGCCATATCTTCAATATCTTTTACCCGGTTGTAAACGTAAAACACCTGTCCATCTCTCGCTAGCTCTCGGTTAATTGCTTCCCTTACCATTTCAGGATTGTGTTCCATTACATACGTTTGAATCCCTTGTCTCTCATTTGGAGCCTCTTCTAGTACACTCATATCTCTTACTCCAATTAAGCTCATATGAAGTGTTCTTGGAATAGGGGTTGCTGTTAATGTTAAAACGTCTATATTTTCCCTCATTTGTTTTATTTTCTCTTTATGGGTAACGCCAAAACGTTGTTCCTCATCGATAATTAATAAGCCCAAATCCTTAAATATAACATCTTTGGAAAGCACCCTATGGGTTCCTATTACAATATCTACGAGACCTTTTTGCAAATCCGAGACAGTCTTTTTTATCTGACCAGGTGTACGGAATCGACTCATTAAATCCACACGCACCGGAAAATCCTTCATTCTTTGTGTGAATGTATTATAGTGCTGTTGTGCTAGTATCGTAGTTGGAACCAAATATACGACTTGCTTTCCCTCCTGTATTGCTTTAAATGCAGCCCGTATTGCAATTTCTGTCTTACCATAACCTACATCGCCACAAATTAAGCGATCCATGATTTTTTTACTTTCCATATCTTGTTTTGTTGCTTCAATGGCATCCAACTGATCTTGCGTTTCCTCATAGGGAAATAGCTCTTCAAATTCCTTCTGCCAGACCGTATCTGGCCCATACTGGAATCCTTCTCCATTTTGTCTGGCAGCATATAACTTTACTAATTCAGCAGCAATTTCCTTAACAGCACTCTTAACGCGAGTTTTTGTTTTGCTCCAGTCAGAAGTACCTAATTTGTTTAACTTCGGTTTTTTAGCCGTCGAATCGGCATACTTTTGAATTAAGTTAAATTGGGTAGCCGGTATATATAAATTTCCACCATCTCCATACTGAATTTTTATATAATCACGAATCGTTTTTTCTATTTCAACTTTTTCAATTCCCCTATATATACCAAGTCCATGATTTTCATGAACGACGTAATCACCTATATTTAAGTCTGATATTCGATTAATCTGTTGCCCTTGATAGGAAGACTTCTTCTTCTTTCTCTTCTTTTCGGACCCGAAAATATCACCTTCTGTTATAACGACATACTTAATAAGCGGATATAAAAATCCTCGATGCAGGTTACCATAGGTTACAACAATTTCACCTGGGTGAACTTTTTTATCTGTATCATCCGAATAAAAAGCACGTAAGTCATACCCCCTTAAATCCCCCGCTAACCTTTCTGCTCTTGTTCTAGAAGCACAAAGTAGCACGACTCTAAAACCATCTTTTTTCCATTCAGATAAATCTTTTATGAGTAATTCAAAGTTATTTTTATAGGAATTTACATTTTGTACCGATACGCGAAAACTTTCATTTATCTTTAGATAAGAAACCTTTTGATCCAAACTCATGACTACTGCAGTTTGTTTTCTCTGCAGACGTGCTAGAATTTCCTTACTACCATATAAGACATCCGCCTGACTTGGCAATATATAACCTTTTTCCAGACGACTTGCCATACTCTCTCGGAATTCTAATTCAACCGAATCACTTCTTTCCTTTATACGTACTGGCTCATCTAAACATATTAAAGTTTCTTCCATTGGGAAATAATCTAATATAGAAACTCTATTCTCATAGAAGAATGGAATGTAGCTTTCAAGACCCATATACCGGGTACCTTCCTGCAACTCCTCTAATATTTCTTGCACTGACTCTTTAATTCTACCTGCCTCTTCTAACTTCTTATTTTCTTTTAGCTTATGGTAGTAATAGTCAAATTCTCCCCTTATTTTTTGGATTGCCTCACTTACCTTTTCCTCTTCTAACACCACTTCCGATGCAGGAAAAATGACAATCGACTCTTGTCTTTCAATGGAGCGTTGGCTCTCGACGTCGAACGTACGGATAGAGTCAATTTCATCTCCCCAAAATTCAATACGATAAGGGCTTTCCTCGGTCAAACTAAAAATATCCAATATTCCACCATGAATTGCGAACTGTCCTCCCCCTTCAACCTGGGCCATCCGTTCATATCCAAGCAATACAAGTTCCCTCTTCAGATATTCAAGGTCAACTTCTTGCCCCTCTTCCAACCGAATCATGTGGGCTTTTATGGCATCAAAAGGGGGCAGCGAATTCATCAACCCATCTATGGTTGTAATCACAACTCCACCCTTTTGATCAATCATATTTTTTAAAACTTCCAACCGTTGTTTTTCAATCAAATTTCCTTGGATATCGGCACTATAAAATATAAAATCTTTGGCCGGATATATACTTACTCGATTCGAAAATAACTTAAAATCATCATATATCTCTTTTGCTCTTATTTCGTTGTAAGTAATAATCAACTGAAATGGATAGCCGCGACCCACCTCACTCATTAAATGAACCTTCTGCGAATCAATACACCCACTTATTTGAACCGGTCCACGTCCACTTTTCAGACTATGAACCATATCTTCAAAGTCTTTTAACTCATACAATGGGCTCGTAAAAATTTCTGCCATTCTCATACC
>JBKTKK010000020.1:0-18481 GCA_047242405.1 Lachnospiraceae bacterium
TGTCACGTCTCTGACCTTGGTAGCCTCCCTGACTGTTCTCGTATCTTCTCTCTTGTGTCTTTTCTACTTTATTTTCTTCATTGTTATTATCATTATGCATTTCTGTCATTTTATTCTTCGTACTATCTTCCTTCATATTTATTCCCGTATTCTCTTCCTTTTTTACAACTTCTGTCTTCTTCATATGTTCTGTAATAACAGACCCCTCTTTCTCGATTGCTCGCGTTGGCTTTATATCTGCAGGGTTAACACTTTTAACCTCAGCAATTGTCATTTCTGGTTTTTTTGCTTCTTTTCTTATTACTTCACTCGTTTTTGCTTCCACGTCCTTTTTTTGTTCCGCATGGGCTGGAGCTACTTTCGAACTAGCTTGATGATTCTTCGTTATCTGCTGTGTACTATTTTGTGGTCGAAACACGAATGCCGCTTTTTTCTTTTTCGGAACTTCATCCGAAGGACTAACTTCATTATGAACGTTGGATTTTACATAATGTACCAAATCATCAGATAGAGCAGCCATATGGCTTTGCACATCTACATTTTTCTTTTTCAATACATCCATTACTTCTTTATTGGTTTTACCCAATTCTTTTGCCAATTCATGAACTCTCATATTAGCCATGGACTATCACCAACCTTTTCTTTCTACTTATTTTTCAATTGTTTTTCGATAGCATCTGTAAATCCTTTATCCATAATTGCCAGAGACGCACGGAATTGCTTTCCAATCGCGTGCCCTAGCGTTTCTTTATCACTAAGAAAATAAATAGGTACTCGATAAAACTCACACATATTAGTAAACAACTTCTTTGTGTTGTCCGAAGAATCATCTGCTACGAATACCATTGTTGCGCGTCCATCTTTTACTGCTTTTTCAACTGAAAATTCACCACTGACAACTTTACCCGCTTTTGTGGCTAATCCAATGTATGATAATACTTTATTTTGTGTCAAGTGAACTCAGCTCCTTTCGGAGGGTATCGTAAACATCTTCAGAAATAGTTGTTTTAAGAGATCTTTCCAACCCCTTTGTTTTTTTTGCCTTTTCAAAACAAGACATACTTTTGCAAATGTATGCTCCTCTACCGTTTTTCTTTCCGGTGGCATCAATTAAAATTTCATTCTCTGCCGTTTTAAGTACACGCACCATCTCTTTTTTGCTCTTCATCTCACTGCAGCCGACACATTGCCTTAAAGGCACTTTTTTCACTGTACTCAATTAATCACATCCTATTTTTATTATTCATCAAGGTCTAGGAATAAATCTGATTCCGTTTCTGATTCATTTCCTTCGTAATCGGATGCATTTTCTAATTCATTTGCGTCTTCATACTCCCCATATCCTTCATATTCCGCATCGAAACCAAGTTCATCAAACAACCCAAGTTCTCTTGCCTGTGTTTCACTCTTTATATCAATCTTATAACCAGTTAAGCGAGCTGCCAATCTAGCATTTTGCCCTTCTTTACCAATGGCAAGGGATAGCTGATAATCAGGTACAATAACTTTGGCTGTTTTTTCATCTTCATCTGCTGCGACACAGATAACTTTGGCTGGACTTAAAGCATTTTCAATTAATAATGCAGGGTTTTCATTCCAATTAATAATGTCAATCTTTTCTCCAAGAAGCTCATCTACAACAGCATTTACTCTGGCACCATTAATACCCACGCATGCACCTACGGCATCTACGTTTTCATCATTAGACCAAACAGCTATTTTGGTACGAGAACCAGCCTCTCTACTGATTGCTTTAATTTCCACTGTACCATCTTGAATTTCGGCAACTTCCGATTCAAACAAGCGTTTTACTAATTCTGGGTGAGTTCTAGAAACAAGGATTCTAGGTCCCTTTGTTGTATCTTTTACTTCCAGAATATATACTTTAATTCTCTCTGTTGGATTAAAGACTTCTCCTTTTACTTGTTCGTTTTCATTTAGAACCGCGTCAACTTTACCAAGGTTTATACTTAAATTTTTACCAAAGTACCGTTGTACCACACCTGTAACGACTTCTTTCTCCATTGTATAATACTGATCAAAAAGCACTTTACGTTCTTCTTCACGAATTTTTTGTAAAATAACATTCTTTGCATTCTGTGTTGCAATTCGGCCAAATTCCTTTGACTTAATTTCAACGCGGATAATATCGCCTAGTTCATACTTCTTATTTAAAAGCTTTGCGTTTGGAAGGCTAATCTGCAAAAGATCATCTTCTACATGTTCCACAACTTCTTTTTCTGCATACAATTCGTAATCACAGGTGTTTTTATCCATATGCACTTTTATATTATCCACTTTGCCAAAGTGGTTTTTACATGCTAAGTAGAGAATTTTCAATTGCTTCTAAAAGTACATCTTTGCTTATGTCCTTTTCTTTCTCTAAAACATAAAGTGCATCTAACAGTTCCTTATTCATTTTCTATTATCCTCCTAATTTACTAGCGAAAACTACATCGCTATTCTAACTTTTTAAAAATCAAAAGCGAGACGTATAAGTGCAATATGCTGTCGGTTAATTGTTATTTCGGAATTATCTTCTAATTCTATTGTAACCGTATCCTGATCAAAAGATGTTAATATACCAACATATTCTTTTGTTTTATTTAGCGGTTTGAACAAACGAATTTCAACCTCGCTACCTAGACTTCGTTTAAAATCCTTTTCCTTCTTTAAAGGTCTTCCAAGACCTGGAGAACTTACTTCTAAAATATAACTATCTTCAATAAAGTCTTCTTTATCAAGTATATCACCAAGGGCACGGCTAACAATTTCGCAATCATCGATTGATATACCGCCTTCTTTATCAATGTATATTCTTAAATACCATGTGCCAGCTTCTTTCACATATTCCACATCTACCAACTCGTAGTTATGCTCTTGCATGATTGGCATTAGTAATTCTTCTGTTTTTGTTTCATACTGCTCTCTTCTTGTCATTCTTTCCACCACCTTTCAAAAATCGAACTGATGGAGAACAAATAGAAAGAGTGGACTTTCGTCCACTCTTTATCTAGCAACCATCATATCAATGATAGTATAGCACTATAATTTAAAAAAAGCAAGCACAATTTAAATTTTTCTGAAAGTTTCATTTAAAATCATAAAAAAGTAGTTAATCTTGAATGATATCGCGCACAGAAACTGGTTCTGTACTGTAATTATACTTGCTGATAGTAACACTGCCGATTGATTGTGCAGCCTGCAAAATTTTTCCATCTCCAATATAGATTGCCACATGGTCAATAACTCCTCTGGAATCTGCATAAAACAAAAGATCTCCTGGTTTTGCAGCCGATAGTTCAATTTCTTTTCCCTGCTTGATTTGATCTTTTGAAACACGATTTAATCGTATGCCAAAATGTTCAAATACGCGTAAGGTAAAACCAGAACAATCTACTCCGGTACTTAAGTTTGTCCCCCCCCAAATATATGGAAGTCCCAAATACTCCATGCCATATTCAATGATACCTCTTCTTAAATCCGAACAATCGGTTATGGGAGACCAGGCAATTCCCTCAGACAGGTAGTAACCTTCTTTCACAAACTCTTTATTTACGTAACCGCTCGTGTTTTGGAACCCAATTTTTAACCAGTCGCCATTCACCTCTTCAACGAGGTGTTTCTCATTGGAATTTAGTTGGGTCCAAACGGGATACTCCATACCAGGTCCACTTCGAACATTTAGACGTTCCGCTGTCACAGAAACCATTGGAGTGGCATGTTCAATGGCTAACTGTTCTGCTTCTTCACCCATTATAATAAAATCCGAGTGAACATAACCCGTCAATTCCCCTGACTGAACCTTGTACCAATTATTATCTGTTTTTTCAAGTACATTTACTCCGCCAAACTTTAGTAATTTTCCAATAATCATGGAATCTGTAGTAGGATTTTCTCTGACATTTAAATAATTATTAACATTGGATACAATCCCTAAATTTGTGTAGTGAGTTAACACATCGACTCTAGGATCTACGATCTTTTGTCCACCTGCTGTCATAGCCTCTCCATCCGTTGAAAGTTCTTGCGATTCTGCCCCTTCCTGTTTCGAACCATCGGATAAATACGCATTGGAAGACGGCTGATTTGCCGAAACTCCCCCCTTGTACCCAACAAAAAATTGCAACCATAAAAATAAAACTACGACTAATATTATGCCAACTATTATATACAATGCACGCTTTCTCATATGAAATGCCCTTCCTAAAATAAAAGTAAAATAGCCCTATAAAGTTTCAGGTTTCGCATCTCTTTTCTTAAGTTTTAGAGATGATAATTCATATTTTTTATTGCCAATTTTCGTATTGAATTTCTCTCCTTCTGCAAATAGATAAACTTCTTTTAAAAAGTCAGTCTCATCTAATTTCATACCACGCACACCTATTGATGCTTTTTTTAACAACGAAATTTCTGACAACATAAAATGTAAGTATTTTTTTTGTTCGGATAAAAGAACAATATGTTCTTTTATTGCAGGTCGAATACATAAGAGGGCATCTCCCTCTGCAATTTTTGTAGACACAACGGTTTTCTTTATCGTTGCAAATTCCTTACCAGGCACTCGTTTAATGGAACCATTGCGTGTAACAAAGAGCAGTTCTATCCCTTCCAACTCCTCAAAAGGAACCATATACATAATATCTTCCTCACTGCTCTTATAATTGCTTATGTTTTCTATAGGAATACCCTTGTCCTTTGGCTTGCATAAAGGCAAATCGGTACCTTTCATTTGATGCATCATTCCTTTATCGGTAAAGATACATATTTTTGATGTATTTTTGCAAGGTAACACGATTTTATTTTCTTGATTCACCATTTCGATATTTTTTTCGTATATGCTAGTCTCTATTGTTTTTACATAACCAAAGCGATTCATCGTAAATACGACAGGTATCTCGGTAATTGGCGCTTCTTCAAATACAGCTTCCGCGATGTCTCTCATCTTTGTTTTACGACTTAATCCATAATTTTTTTGATTAAATCCAAATCATCTTAATTGTTTGAATCATCACTTGTCTGCTTCCTAATATGTTTTCATATTTAGAATATGTTCCAAAGTCTTTTTATAATCGTCCTGAAGTGCCATAATTTCCAGACCTATTAATTTACTTAAACGCAATTCCAAAATCGCCGTCGCTTGTACTTCTGTAAATCTTAAACGAGAAGCTTGTTTTTTAGAGGTCTGTGTTTTAAAGTTAATTTCCTCTACCGTACCATTGATTAGACATTCCTTTGCCATTTTCAATGTCTTACTACCTCGTATAATTTCAATAATTAAGTCGATGATATCAACTGCTTTAATAAGTCCTTCCTGAACCTCTTTTCTAGATTGCTCTTTTTCAAGAAGTGATTTATATTTTCTCGTATTTAGTTCCACCTGGAAATCAATGGAATGTTGCAAAATACCTTTCAACCCTAAAATCTCTGGTGTTCCATCTGCAATTGCAAGCATCTTAACACCGAACGTATCTTCAAGCTTGTCTTTTATAAATACCTTAAGTACTTTTTGGGCATCGGCTCTTTTCGAAGCTCAATAACGATTTTAATTCTTCTTTGTTAGACTGATTTGATATATCTGTAATATCCGGCAATTTTTTTGTTTCTGCTAAATTTGCCACATCGCTTAAAAACTTCCCAATGTTGGCGCCGACCATAGTATATGGAATTTCGGTAATGACGATTCTGTCTTTTTCACCTTTTTTCGAAGCATATTCAATAACAGCTTTTCCACGAAGCTTGATCTTTCCCTTTCCCGTTTCATAAATGGAAAGTAAGTCCGATTTATTCGTTACAATTCCCCCCGTTGGAAAGTCTGGTCCCTCAATAAACTCCATTAATTTAGCTGTATCTGCCTCTGGATTGTCCATTAAATATTTCATCCCATCGATTACTTCCCGCAAGTTATGGGTTGGTATGGATGTAATCATACCGACTGCAATTCCCTCTGCACCATTGACCAATAAATTTGGTACACGGACCGGTAATACTTCTGGTTCCTTCTCTGTCTCATCAAAATTAGGTACAAAATCAACCACATTTTTATCTAAGTCTGCAAGGTAAACATCTTGGGTGAATTTCTTTAATCGTGCTTCCGTATAACGCATGGCAGCCGCGCCATCCCCTTCGATAGATCCAAAATTTCCATGTCCGTCAACCAAGGCCATGCCCTTTTTAAAATCTTGAGCTAATACAACTAAAGATTCATAGATTGAACTATCTCCATGGGGATGATATTTACCCATTGCATCCCCAACGATACGAGCTGACTTACGATGGGGTTTGTCCGCATTTAATCCTAACTCGTTCATGGCATAAAGCACACGCCTTTGAACTGGCTTTAACCCGTCCCGTACATCTGGCACAGCTCTTGCTGTTATGACGGACATCGAATAATTAATATAAGCTTGTTGCATTTCATTGGAAAATTCTGTTGTTATAATTGTCTCTGCCATGGACTCCCCTCCTAAATATCAAGTTCTGCTTCATCGGCATGGGAATGGATAAACTTACGTCTCGGTTCCACGTCGCTACCCATTAGTATTTCTGTTATCTCATTGGCCATTCGAGCATCTTCGATCTCAATTCGCTTAAGACATCGTGTTTCAGGGTCCAACGTTGTTTCCCACAATTGATCTGCATCCATTTCTCCTAAACCTTTGTACCTCTGTAACGTAAAGTTTTTATGCTTTTTACGGTACTTTTCTAATGCTACATCATCGTACAAATATTCTCCCTGGCCTCTCGATGGAATTGCTTTATACAAAGGTGGCATCGCTAAGTAGATATGGCCTTCTGAAATCAATTCTGGCATGAAACGATAAAAGAAGGTCAGTAGTAATGTACTAATATGGGCACCATCCACATCAGCATCGGTCATAATAACAATTTTATCGTATCGAAGTTTTGTAATATCAAAATCATTCCCATAACCTTCTGAAAATCCACAACCAAATGCCTGGACCATTGATTTTATTTCTGCATTGGCTAAGACTTTATCGATGGTCGCTTTTTCTACGTTTAATATTTTTCCTCGAATTGGTAAGATTGCTTGATATTTTCGATCTCTTGCCGTTTTTGCTGAACCGCCTGCACTGTCTCCTTCGACAATGAAAATTTCACATTTGCTTGCATCGCGGCTTTCACAATTGGACAACTTACCATTTGCATCAAAGGAAAACTTAGGCTTGGACAATAAATTAGACTTCGCTTTTTCTTCGGCTTTTCTTATTTTAGCTGATTTTTCTGCACAGCTAATAATTTGTTTTAGTGTCTCTAGGTTTTTGTCTAAATAAATTTCTAACTGTTCTGCTGTTACAGCAGCAACGGCCCGTGTACCATCCGCACTACCAAGTTTTGTCTTTGTCTGTCCTTCAAACATAGGATCTGGATGTTTTATCGCTAATATCGTTGTCATCCCACATCGGGTATCGGCCCCCGTAAAATTATTATCCTTTTCTTTTAAAATTCCAAGCTCTCTTGCATAATTGTTTATTATTTGGGTGAATTTCGTTTTGAAGCCAGTAATATGTGTTCCACATCCGAAGTGTAAATATTATTACAGTATCCCAAAATCTTTTCTTCAAATGTATCAACAAAACTGGAAGGCAACCCCTACTTCCATCCCTTCGTTTTTCCTTTGTAATAAACAATATCGTGGATTGATCCTTCCTAAACTCCTTAATATAAGCACTTATTCCTTCTGTTTCTAAAAATACGACACTCTCTTCTTCGTCTTGACGTTTATTTGTAAATCGAATTTCTAAGCCTGGATTTAAGTAGGTTGTTTCATGTAACCTACTTTTAATGGCAGTAGCATTAAACTTTGTCTTTTCAAAAATTTCTGCGTCTGGCAAAAATGTTATTGTCGTTCCTGTTTTTGTACTTTTTCCTATCTTCGGTAACAAACCATTTTTTAACTCAACGGTTGGATTTCCACGTTCATAACTATCATAATAAATATAGCCATCTTTACATATCTTATCTCTAAATATTCCGACAATGCATTTACAACTGATGATCCAACACCATGTAAGCCACCGCTTGTCTTATATGCGTTATTATCAAACTTTCCTCCTGCATGTAATGTCGTAAATATAACTCTTTCAGCTGAAATCCCTTTTTTATGTCTATCCACTGGAATCCCTCGGCCATCATCAGAAACAGTAACAGAGCCATCGGCTTCTAAGCTAACCTCGATATAAGTACAATAACCGGCTAGGTGTTCGTCGACTGCGTTATCCACTATTTCATATACTAAGTGATTTAACCCAGATGTTGAAACCCCTCCAATGTACATACCCGGACGCTTCCGGACTGCTTCGAGTCCCTCCAGCACAGTAATGCTGTCGGCATTATAAGCAGACTGTTTTGCCATTTCTTTTCCTCCTTTTATCACAGGGTAGTCTCCAAACGCAAACAAATGTTTGCGCTATTAACGAAAAAAAATTTTGATAAATATAAGAATACTATATCTACCAAAACAGTAAATTCATAAAAATCCCTGGTATACTTATTCCTCCGACTAAAAATAGCCGCCTTGGAATCTTTAATCAGTATAATAATATTACAAATATTTGTCAAGCTGTTTCCAGATGCTGTTAGTAAAATTTCCAGGAGGTTTTTCGTTGGAATTGAAAGATTTATTTTATTTGACGCTTTTTCTTAAATCGTATACAATAATAGTAGAATAACTAGATAGAGGGGGCTTATATATGGAATCAAGACGTGATCTAGAAATATCATTAGACGATCTCCTAGCAAATCCCAATGAAATTTCACCAGTTGTTTATCAATACTATAAGGGATTAAAAAATCGCAGAATCATTATAAATTGCGCGATTGAAACGGATATTATTGAATACGCAGTTTTACCATTAATGGAAATGGATGGCGACGGTTCCAATGCGCCAATTGAAATCATCCTTAACACGGTTGGAGGAGAAATCTATAACGGATTTGCTCTCGTCGATGCCATTGAACGTTTACAAACACCCACTACCATTCGAATCATGGGAATTGCTGCCTCAATGGGTATTCTTATCGCCATGGCTGCTTATAACAATCCAAAAGTACGAACGATTTGTTCCCCCTTTAGCGTAGGCCTTTTACATTCTGGTTCCCAATGTATGGAGGGAAGTACCCATGCCGTAAAAGATACGTATCGATTTACAGAGAAATACGAGGAGAGGATAAAGAAATATATTCTTTCTCACACAAAGATAGACGAAAATATGTATGAAATTATAGAGCGCCAGGAGTTTTGGATGGATTCCGACGACATGTTAAAATATGGAATTGTAGATGAAATCATATAAATCAAAAAGAAAAGGCTAAAAATTAGCCTTTTCTTTTTGTCTTACCTCGTTGTTTTTATCCTTTTTAATGTAATCATTACGATAAAAGAAGACATGCATATCAAAACACATAAAAATAGAATACTATGATCACCGGTTTCTGGTACATCGCTATTTTCTGTGCTGCCCATTGATGATACTTCTTCTGTATCCGGTACCCCTGCTGATTCCTCTGTCGTTGTTTCTGTCGACGCTTCCGTCGTCTCTTCCGTTGGTGTTTCTGTCGACGCTTCCGTTGTCTCTTCCGTTGGTGTTTCTGTCGACGCTTCCGTTGTCTCTTCTGTAGATGGCTCTTCTACTACTGTTTCTTCATAAATTTGAATTCCGTTTACTCTTCCATCCCCACGAAAGTCTAAGTTCATTTGGCCGTCTTCAATAACGATATTTGAAATCGTTAATACACCATACTGTGTCTTACCAGGGTTAATGGAGTGTTCCTCTCCATTCTCGATGGATACTTTTGTTGTATTTGCATTGGTTGAGCCGACAATAATCTTTACTGTATAACTTCCATTTTCTAAATCAACAGCGAACATTTCTCCGGATGCTAGAACGAAATCTTTGTATACTTCAGAAGGAATTTGATCGTTCGTATTATTTCCTACCTCTTCATAACGACCATATAACGTATTATTCGTTATAAACCCATATCCCTGATCGGTTGTATACTGGTAACCACTTGCACCAGAGCCATTTTTCTTATTAACAGTAATTCCAGTCCAGCCATCTGCTGTGCTTCCACTTCCTGTTATATTAAAATCGAATTGAACCTTTGGTATTTCTTCTTCATAAAAATAATTTAAATATTCGGAAGCCGCAGACTCCCCTTTTTCGTTTATCGCAATAATACGATAACTATATTTCATATTTGGAGAAGCGGTATAATCGGCATAGACTGGTGTTACCGTATATCCCAAAACTGAAAATTCCGTCGGCGTTGTTTTTCCAGCTTTTATACTACCGCGTTCCACACGATAATAATCGGCATCCTCTGCCTTATCCCAGCCAAACCTTACACTTGCGCCTTGTGCCTGTTCCATTGTTAAGTTAGATGGTACATTTGGTACAGCTTCTGGCATTGCTTCCGGTTTATAATAACTAGACAGCTGCTCTAGCTCTAACTGGGCAATCCCCTTTGCCACTAGACTACCAATGACTTTACCGCCGTATTGTTGGAAATGGGTATCATCCGTTACTGTATCTGGGTAACTAGGATAAAAGCCGCCTAATACATGTAAATAGATAATGTCCCCGACCCCTTTGTTTCCAATTTTCGATGCTAGGTCATTTAAGTATACTCTACTCATTTCATTTAGATCAATCAGTTTCGTATCAGTTGTTGTAGCCACTTCCTTCATCCCATTCACATAATCTGGAAAACTTTGGTTATAAGTTTTGGTAGAAGAGTTATAATCATTTCGGTTCACCAAAGTTACAAGGATTGGGATTCCTCCTCTTTGGATAACCCCTTGTATATATTCTTCTGTTAAAAGCTTCTTATAATCGGCAACAGATACATACCGATCTTCATTCCCCTTTGATGCATCATTGTGACCAAATTGAATTAAGACATAATCCCCTTCCGCTACATTTGCAAGCACCTCGTTTAACCGACCTTGTCTTAAATAATTTCCTGTACTTCTACCTCCAATTGCATGGTTTTCAAATACAACATCATCGGTAAAGAAGGCATCAATGGTCTGTCCCCAACCAGTAATTGGTGCGCGGCTATCTGCGTAACCTTCAACTGTTGAATCCCCCATTATGTATACCGTTGTCTTTCTTTTTCGTGGATTGTAACTGATTAATTTCAACTGAACAGATTCGAGCAGCTCCACTCACTTTTAAATTAAACTGTCCATCAACTAGGGCAACGGTAAAGGTACGAGTTAGTGTCTCTCCAGCAGCAATTTTTTCATTTAATAAACCACTTCGATCGCTCTTATCCTCTGCATCAATATTTGGTACCATTTGATCCTGGGTTACCTTTTCATAAGTAATATTTACTGCTCCACTACCACTGTCTGGACCAGCCAATGTTACTGTTACTTCATAATTCTTTCCATTTTCTAAGTTTACAAGAAAATCGGTTCCGTCTAGCTGTACGAAATCCCCCGTAACTGCATCTTCATCCTCTCGGGTTCCTGTCGTTACACCATCCACAGAAGCAAACCCATATCCCACCTTATCTGTAAATAGTTCATTTGTAACCGCTAGGTACCCCTCTGCAACGATACCATCTCCAAAGTCAAATTTTACATTTGAGAATTCCTTCTTATCTAGTTCTGGACTTTGATCATCTCCCCCCGTATAAGATAACGTAGGAACTGGTACTTGCATTAACGCTTCATCAAATCCGATATAAAAACTTGGATGTGGTGGTTGGTTATACCCCGTTAATTGCCATGCAACTGCCTCTCTATATTGAATATCGTGCATTAAGGTGTAAAGACGATAATCAGATGTATCCGTAGTTGTATAAATCCGTACCCCTGAATTATCTGCCAAACGCCAAATCACCTCTTCACGCCAGTCCCCAAATAGATCTGCCTGCAGGCATGGGGTCCCTTTTGTCCCATTGTTTGAATATACTTCAGTACTTTCAAATAGTGTAACCTCGGTTTCTGTTTCCCAATTCCATTTTGTAATATCCACACCTACTGGTTTTGCATTTGTTTTGTCATAATTATGGTCTAAAATTTCTCGCCCTAAATCGCCATCCCACCATATTAGAAAGTTCGCTGCTGGTATTTTATTAGCAATTATATTACCATCCTGATCAAATATGTGACCGATTGCCCATGATTCAACACCTTCATATCTTGGATCAATGTCATCTGCAGCTCCACGACCGACATCTACCGTCGTCGGATATCCAAATACATATTCTCCCGTTCCTGCCTTATGCATTTCAACACCTGCATTGGAAGGATATTCCTCATGGACCATAAAAACTTCTCGTCCAGCATTTTTTAAATTAAAATCACCGACATGAAGCGCGTCGCCATGACCGCCATATCCTTTCCCTGCTTCAGACAGCGAATAAAGTAACTTTCCGTCGTTGTCGATGACAGCAGAACCGTATACGATTTCTTGACAACCATCTTCATCTACATCTGATATACTTAAAGAGTGGGCGCCTTGACCAGCTAAATTTTTATTTTCATTGTCATTTGAATCACATACCCATTGACGGACTAATTTTTTGTCTACAACGTTATACGCACATACGACAGCCCTTGTATAATACCCTCTAGAAAAGATGGCGCTAGGTGTTTCGCCGTTTAAATATGCAACACCTGCTAAAAATCGATCCACACGATTTCCGTAATCATCTCCCCAGCTACTAACGTTTCCACGTGCTGGATAATAATCAATTGTATCAATCGCTTCTCCTGTCTCTCCATCAAATAAGGTTAAATATTCTGGTCCACTTAATATGTAACCATTGGCATTTCTATAATCGGCCGTTGCATCCCCTATGATATTGCCGATTCCATCACTTGTTCCGTCAGCTGTTTTACAAATTAATTCTGCCTTTCCATCGCCATCGAAATCATAAACCATATACTGAGTGTAGTGTGCCCCGGATCGAATATTGATTCCAAGATTTATACGCCATAGCAGCTCTCCGCCTTGGGTATAACAATCAAGAATCGTTGGACCGGTATAGCCTTTCATTGAATTATCCTGTGAGTTGCTCGGATCCCACTTTACAAAGTACTCATATTGTCCATCTCCATCCACATCACCGACAGACATGTCATTTGGACTGTATGTATAATCATCACTACCATCTGGCAGTTTGATTGGGGTCGGTTGCTGCATCTTAATATCAATATAGTTATTACTCATTACAGCTACTTCCTCTGACCGTGCCTGCTCTTTCCCATTCACAATGGCTGCTACTGAATACACCGACTGTTCGGTTCCC
Source organism: Lachnospiraceae bacterium (assembly GCA_047242405.1). Lineage (GTDB taxonomy): Bacteria > Bacillota > Clostridia > Lachnospirales > Lachnospiraceae > Fimimorpha. The sequence goes on from JBKTKK010000020.1 coordinate 13,291, forward strand.
TTCACATCCAAATAGTTGGTATTTTCACTACTGGTAAACTCTTTTATTTTTCCCCATCTCGGTATAAAGCAAAACCGGTGTTTACGTATTCATCTCCTCTAAGTCTCCAGCTGACATATACCCCTTCCTCGGTTTTGACCGCAATAAGCCCACGGTCTAGATATTCCGCTTGCGCCGTTATCGTTCTTTCCTTACTTGCCTCAACACAGTCTGTTGAAACAGATTTTCCCGCTGCATTTACAGCCACTACTTTAAAATATCTCGTTACATGGGTCGATTTTTCATAAATAAAGGTTGTATCCTTTGTCGTTGCCAAATACGTATAGCCTTCTAAATCATCTAATACGTACTTATCACTTACGACACCGGTAGAACGGTCACGATCCGTATAATAAATTTCATATTGAATCGCATTGTCAACTCCGCTCCAAATTAACGTAGTTGCATTATCGGTAATTTCTGTGACTGCTAAGTTTACAGGTGTTTCCGGTATCGAGCTAGAATCATCTTTTATGACTAAGACTACTTCATCACTAGAAGCAGACTCCACTCCAGCCGCATTCTTTGCTCTTACGGTATAGGTATAGGTCTCTAATAACGAAATGGAGGTGTCCTTAAAACTTAAACTATCCGCATTCACATTTCCGATTAATTTAAGAATCCCATCACTTCCTTTACGATATACGGCGTATGAGGTCGCCCCATCTACCTTTTGCCAAGATAAATTCACACTACAATCGTCCCAATTGATCTTGCCCTCGAAATTTTGAGGAGCTTCTAGACAAGAGATGATAATACCATTTACTCTCCCGTCTCCAGAAAACTCTAAATTAAGCTGACCATCCGAAACTTCCACATCCGAAACGGTTAAAATATCATACTGACTTTTTCCCGCGTTAATGGAATAGGTACTGCCACCCTCCGCAGAAACTTTTGTTGTATTAGAATTGGTAGAGCCAACAACAATTTGCACCGTATAACTTCCATTTGCTACATCCACAGCAAAATTTTCTCCGGACGCTAAAACGAAATCTGTATAGGCATCCTTTGGAATTGAATAGGCACCATTTGCTCCAACACTTTCTGATCTTCCATACAATTTATTATCGGATAAAAAGCCATAACCTTGCTCTTTTGTGTAGGTGTATCCCGTTGCACCTGACCCGCCCTTTTTATTCACCGTAATACCAGTCCAACCGGTTGCTGTTTTACTACCTACAATATTAAAGTCAAATAAAAAGCTAGCACCACCCGTTACATCCGAGCTCGGGGATGTGCGAACTGCTAGGATTTCTCCCTCATTCTCTCCAACGTAATTCTTGGCTGTTACCTTATATAAATAGGCAGTATCTGCCGTTAGCCCGCGATCGATATAGGTGTTTTCCATCGTCTGCCCGATAAGTTTATATTCACTTCCACTTCCATCTGCATTTACATTTGACCGATAAATCCGGTAAACATCTGCCCCTTCCTGCATGTCCCAGTGAATGGTTGCCCCTGTCATTGTGGTTTCCTTCACTGTTGCATTAAGTGTATTTAGTGGAACCGCTTTTGGCGTTTCTACTGTTGGTAAGGCAACATTTTGTAACTCAGAATAAGCTTGAGCCATCCCCTGGGCTACCATTCGCGCAATTTGTATTGCACCAAACTTTTGAAAATGAGTTGTATCCGATGCTCCTTTTGAACCGTAGGCACTTGAGTTTGGATAAAAACCAGGTTCACACCATAAAAATACATCCTTTACCCCCTCCCAGCCAAGTTCATTATAATAGGCACGACTAAGGGCATCTAAATCGATACAAGCGACTCCTTGTTCCTTTGCTACCTCTTTCATTGCTTCTACATAATCTGGAAAACTAGAAACAAAGGTAGTACCACCTTTATGGTCTTGTCCATCTTCGGTATACATTCTCCCGACTGGGGTAACTAAGATTGGTGTTACACCTTTTGCTTTTGCATCCACGATATATTTTTGTAAATATTCCTTGTATTGTTCTGGGGTAACATAACGTTCAACCAAATCAGGCCTGCCTGGATTCATTACATTTCCATCTTCATCGTAGGGGTTATAAGAATCATTGTGTCCAAATTGAATTAATAAATAGTCCCCATCTTTTGCATCTTTTAACAATTCATCAAGATGTCTCGTATTGTCCCCTTTTGAAGAACAGCCGTCATAAAAAGTTTTACTTGAATAGCCGCTAATTGCACCATTCACAACATTGACTTTACTTGCGTCAAAATAATTAGAAAGCATTTGCCCCCAACCAGCTTGTGGATCATAATAATTGGCATCACTTTTTATTGTACTCCAGTCTGCTACCGTAGAATCACCCGCTAAAAAAACAGTGATTGCCTCTTCTTTACGCGCCTCTGTTTCTACTACGTTACCGCTTATGATCGAAGTCAAAGCCAAAACAACGGCAAGCAGGAAAGAGAGCGTTCTTTTTTTTGCTACTCTTTTCAATAAATTCCCCTCCATCTTTTATTTTTCGATGAGAATTACATAGTTATGCGAATATTTTCATAAACCCAACAATACCGCGTCATAAATTTATACTTATTGCACATATTTAAATTTGTACCTCTCTCATCATTTATTAATTTTATATAATTTTCCACTGATTGCAATCCTCATTTTTGATACTATTATATGGCGTCTAATCTTGTTAATTAAAAATCAGATCTAACAATCATAATTGACAAAAAAATCGCAGGCATATCAATAAAAAAATACAGCTTCCCTATAAATATGGTTAGCTGTATCCTCTTAATAATCATTCGGAACCTCTTATATGTATTGGCTCTCGCATAAAGGTGAAATCAAATCTCGTTTCCCCGACATATATTCTTTAAACTCTTTACTCTTTAAACGTCTTGCTAAAGTTGCACATTCTTTTAATGACACCTTTGTGTTTAATTCAAACCCGATCATTACATCCAGATTGTCCATCAAACTTTTACTGCGAATATACATATGGTAATTTGATGAAACGGGATAGCCATACTTTTCTAATAGCAACCGATGCCTCTTTACCCTTTCTTCTTCTAAGCCCCGAATGCCATTTTGATTAATAAAGGAGAGACGTTTAATAAATTCTAGGTAATCATATTCTTCTGGATAAATACTTTTTATTTCTGTTCTCTTCATAAAAACTCCAGCCTTTCTGCAAAAGTGGATATGCCGCTCCCAGTGGGAAAATAGAAATTATAAGTTACAATATTTATATTAATTAGGACTGTAATATATTATTCTTTTCGATTCTTTACATGAAAGGAACATGAAAATTGGGTAACTATGCTTACTGTCATATATGTTATTGAAACAGTCTTTACAAAAAAAGGCAGGCATGAAAAAAAATATATCTGTCAAACTAATAAAAAACAAAAAAGGGGCTTACTTATGAAAACCGGATCAAAATATGTATTTCTTTTTTTATTCGGTGCTTTTGCATATTGTGAAATCGAAATACTTTTTCGAGGATACACCCACTGGTCTATGGGCATTTTAGGCGGTATATGTTTTATATTATGCGGGCTTATAAATGAGAAATTTCAATCCCCTCCACCATTATGGATTCAAATGGGTATCTGCACCTTAATCATTACTGCGCTAGAATTTTTAACTGGGGTTATTTTAAATTTAGGTCTTCAGCTAAACATTTGGGATTACTCACATTTACCATTCAATTTATTTGGACAAATCTGTTTACCATTTGCAATTATATGGTATTTTTTAAGTCTTCCTGCCATCGTTGTGGACGATTTGTTAAGACATTTTCTATTTGGTGAGGAAATGCCCAAATATAACTTCTTCCGGAAATAATTACTATTTCATTATAACCCATTTTAATAACGTTATGCTATCCCGTTTGCAGTACAACATTATTTTTCCTAAAGCTATAATACCTCGTAGGTTACTGCGAGGTGTTATACGCGTAAAATGTAAGAATTTGTAGATAAAAAACAGTAGATTTATTAAGTAAAATCAGTTTTTAAATGATATAATTACATAATTATATTGGAGGGGGGACATTCATGGGAAAGCGAAAAAAAATAATTCTTATTATATTAAGCGTTTCCATAGCTATTTGTTTGTTTTGCATCGGATTGGCTTTTACTTATATAAACAAACAATGGAAACAAATTGAACATATTAAAATAGAGGCAACAGATATTGAAACAAACTCCTACGCGCAAAAGGAAGTTTCCTATCATGAAGAGATTCAAACAGGCACACGTACCATTGCAATCTTTGGAGTAGACGCAAATAATACGAAGCAACTTACGCAAGATACCAATAGTGATGTAATTTTAATTATAAGCATTGATAATGCGACCAAACAAGCTCGAATCGTATCCGTATACCGTGATACATGGCTCTGTATGCCAAACGGAAATTACAATAAAGCAAATTCTGCCATGCTTACAAGTGCAACAAACGCCATGAACATGTTAAATCGTAATTTAGACTTACAGATAACTGATTATATTGCCCTAAACTGGGCTGCAATTGCAGATGCTGTAAACTGTCTTGGTGGTCTTGACGATATTGATGTAACCGAAGCAATGATGAAAGAAATAAATGGTTATATAACAAATGTAGCTGAAAGCACTCATATAGGAACGAGTCACTTGGAACATGGCGGCGTTCAGACTCTAGATGGCGTACAGGTTGTGGCCTATTGCCGTTTGAGACATCAGGATAACGATTTTCTTCGCACAGCACGTCAGAGAGAGGTAATTGCGAAAATACTGGTGAAAGCGAAAAATGCTAACTTAGCTACCCTTTACGACTTAATTAATATAGTAACACCAAATATCGCTATGACGTTAGATTCCGAAGAATTAATCACCCTAGCCCAATCCATTCATAAATTCTCCATCGAAAAATCAACGGGCTTTCCTTTTACAAAATATACAGAAGAATTTGTCGGTGATATTAAAACCAATTGGCCGGTACTTCCTGTTGATTTAGCCTACAATGTGAAGGAACTTCATAAATTTTTATATGATGCCCAGGATTATGATCCCTCCTCCGTTGTAATGAATTTAAGCGAAGAAATCTCAAAACAATCTGGTATTTATGCCAATAATTGAATCGCGAAGCATAGCGATGTTATCGTATATTTTTTATAAATCGGTGGATACTGCTCTTAAAGCTGCTATATCCCTTGTCCACTGTTGTATC
>JBKTKK010000021.1:0-18181 GCA_047242405.1 Lachnospiraceae bacterium
ACATTAATAGTGATATGGAACCGAACGATGTTCGGAGTATGTGTTGCCGGCTAAGATTGGATTTAAGGGAACTTCGTAAAAAAAGTGGTGGCTTTTTTGGATCTGGCGAAAGTACCGGGTCTGTCGGAGTGGTAACTATAAATCTTCCGCGCATTGCATATTTGGCAAAGAACGAACGGGACTTTTATCAGCAACTAGATCGGTTAATGGATATAGCTGCCCGATCTTTAAAAATAAAAAGAGAAATTATAACAAAGCTGTTAAACGAAGGGTTATATCCCTATACGAAACGATATTTAGGAACTTTTAAGAACCATTTTTCAACCATTGGCTTGGTCGGCATGAACGAAGCTAGCCTAAACGCGAATTGGATTCAATGTGATTTAACAACTACAACGGCCCAACAGTTTGCAAAGGATGTACTCAATCATATGAGAGAACGTCTTTCTGATTACCAAGAACAATATGGAGACTTATATAATCTAGAAGCAACACCTGCAGAGTCTACTGCCTATCGTCTAGCAAAGCATGATGTAGAAAAATACCCCAATATTATAACTGCAGGCCAAAAAGGGGATACACCATATTATACAAATAGTTCCCATTTACCTGTAGATTATACGGCTGATATTTTTGATGCACTTGATATACAAGATGAATTACAAACGCTTTATACATCTGGCACTGTTTTCCATGCATTCCTTGGTGAGAAACTGCCTGACTGGAAGGCCGCTGCTACGCTAGTTCGCAAAATAGCAGAAAACTATAAATTACCTTACTATACGTTATCTCCTACTTATTCCATTTGTACCGATCATGGTTATTTATCCGGAGAGCACTTTACCTGTCCAAAATGTGGCAAACCATCGGAAGTGTATAGTCGTATAACTGGATATTATCGCCCTGTTCAAAATTGGAATGAAGGAAAGACACAAGAATACAAAAATAGAAAGATATACACGACCGATCAATCCACGATAGAAAAAATCCGCTCAAATGTTGTAACTATGTCTGGTAACGATATAACAGTTAAACCTGCCGCTGGAACAAAATATTTATTTACAACAAAAACTTGCCCTAATTGTAAAATTGCAAAAGACCTACTTTCCAATGAGTATTATGAATTAATTGATGCCGAAGAAAGACCAGACTTGGCTGCCAAGTTCGGGATTATGCAAGCCCCTACTTTGGTAGTGGTACAAGATAACCAAACATTTAAATTTGTCAATGCATCGAATATAAAGAAATTCATAGAGCAAAAATAAAGGAAATAATTATGATCATTCATGGATTTATAAAAACAACCTTACTTGATTATCCAGGACATCTTGCATCCACCCTATTTACCGGTGGATGCAATTTCCGATGCCCTTTTTGCCAAAACGCCCCCCTCTTGTTATCCCCATCTACGGAACCGCGTCTTCCGGTAAATGAAATTTTATCCTACCTGAAAAAGAGACGAAATATCCTTGACGGCGTCTGTATTACTGGTGGGGAACCTACGCTCTGTAGCGATTTGAAAGATTTTATCCTTTTAATTAAAGAAATGGGTCTAAAAGTGAAGTTAGATACAAATGGATACAAACCTACTATCCTACAAGATCTCTGTGATCATGGCTACGTCGATTATGTTGCTATGGATATTAAAAGTACAAAAGAGGGGTATAAAGAGGCATGTGGCATTGCCAATCTCGATTATAGTAATATTCAGCGCTCTATTGATTATTTACGTAACGGAACCATCCCCTATGAATTCCGAACCACTGTTGTACGACAACTTCATACCAAAGAAGACCTTATTGACATTGCACACCAATTAAAGGGGTGTCGTGCATACTATCTCCAAGCATTTCAATACTCTGAAACGAACCTAAACAGGGAAATGAGCGGTTATTCCGATGAGGAACTAATCAATATTTATCAAGCTGTATCCAAAATTTTGCCAAAAACAAAACTACGAGGAATCGACTTTTCTGTTTAGTTTTTTCGGGGAATATATACCATTTTTTTTCAGTTTTTAATTTTATAGCAGAAATATTTAAGTTTCTATCTATAATATTTCATTCCATTTATCTGATTTTTATGTATAGCATATTTCCCTTTAATACTTGCATTTTTATATTTTTTCTATTTTAATTATGGCATATTTTTCCATATATGTATATTAACAAAAATATTTGTTAATATACATATATTTCCATTTTTAACGAGCACTTTTCTCTTGTACACAATGTATAAATCTGGTATACTTTATCCTTGCTATGCAAGGATCTGTTTTTTCTTAGCTTTCAGTTAAATATCTTTCTATATTCAATTACTCCTTGATATTTGGCTATACTATGGAATAACAGACTTAAGAACAGGAGTATAGAAAATGAAAACAGAACGTAGTAATTTTTCCGGCCGCATTGGATTTGTTCTAGCCGCAGCCGGATCTGCAGTCGGACTTGGCAACCTTTGGCGTTTTCCTTATTTAGCTGCCAAACACGGTGGGGGAATTTTTCTATTCATATATTTCCTACTTGCAGTTACTTTTGGATTTGTTTTAATGACAGCAGAAATTGCAATCGGTCGTAAAACAGGACTTAGCGCAATAGAAGCTTATCGGAATTAAACGAAAAGTGGGGATTTTTAGGAAACTAAGTGCGCTTATTCCCATCATTATCTTGCCTTACTATTGCGTAATTGGTGGATGGGTTGCAAAATATAGTGTAACGTTTCTATCCGGACAAGGACAAGCGGCTGCACATTCCGACTACTTTGGTAATTTTATTTCCCAAATCCCACAACCGATTTTTTGGTTATGCTTGTTTGTCTTTGTTACAGCCATCGTCGTCCTGCTTGGCGTAGAAAAAGGAATCGAAAAGGCAAGTAAAATAATGATGCCAATCTTAATCATACTTACCATTATTGTTGCTGGGTATGTATCGCAATGCCCGGTGCAAAAGAGGGTGTCTTATACTACTTAAAACCCGACTTCAAAGATTTTACACCTATGACCGTATTAGCTGCTTTGGGACAGTTGTTCTATTCTATGTCTTTAGCGATGGATGATAACATATGGGTCCAGCCGTTTTGGTATTTCGTGAAGGAAGCGATAAGGCTCTTCAAGCTGGACCAAGTCTTATGTTTGAAACATTACCGAAAGTATTTGATCGCATGAAATTTGGCGAAACAATCGGGGCTATATTCTTTGTTTTGGTTCTTTTTGCGGCATTAACATCCTCAATTTCTTTGATGGAAACGGTAGTGTCTATCTTACAAGATCGTCTTCATTGGAATCGTAAGTTTACATATACCGTTGTTACGCTCGGATCGATTATTATCGGTATACCTTCATCCCTCGGCTTTGGTGCTTGGAGTCATATTAAAATAATCGGAATGTCCATTCTAGATTTCTTTGATTTTACAAGCAATCGTGTATTAATGCCAATCGTTGCCATTTTAACATGTATCTTTATCGGATACGTAATAAAACCGCAAGCAATTATTGAAGAAATTGAAATTAACGGCGTTGTTTTTAAACGCAAAAAAATGTTTTCTTTTTTTATCCGCTATATCGCTCCTGTATTTTTGATACTTATTTTGGTATCGTCTATATTAAATGCATTTGGCATTATCCATATTTGAGAAAAAAGGCCAATAACTAGTAAGATTTTGTTATTGGCCTTTCTATTAGCAGCTAATCTTCTACCATGTTTTTTATATAAGGTATCATAGGTAATTCTTCAAACCCATAAAAATTTTTAGCTACCTCCCCTAAAAATAAAGATTTATCATGTTCTGTTAAACAATCACTCTTCCGTACAAAATCACAAGACATAGAATACGTAATGGCTGTCATTGTTCTCGGATAGTCACTTCCCCACATTAACTTTTCCATTCCACATATTTCTTTTGCTTTTAAAATTGCTTGAATGGCTGAAGGATATGGATAAAATTCATTATGAAATAGCCAGGTGATCCCGCCACTTTCTAGATATACATTCGGTTCACATGCTAATTTTACTTGTTCTTCCCATCCCTCCCTTGTTACCATACCAAAATGACCTATCGCTATTTTTAAATTCGGACATTCCTTAATCAAATATTTCATTGCAGGAACTTGCTCGCTACCATCTGCTAAGTCTATGGAAATAAATTTATTTTGTTCTTCAACATTCTTAAAGACGTCAATTAGATCTTCTAATTTTTTCTTCTTTAGACGCCCAGCACATATTTTTATACCGTCAAATCCTTGGAGATGATAGTCATCCTCTTCCTCATATAAACTACATATTTTTATACGCTTTGGATATTTTTTCTTTGCCTCTCGTAAATAAAGATCTTGGTTGCCGTCTATATATTCCTGAGTTACAACACATCCTTCTACCCTTGCATAATCCATATTTGCCATAAGTACTTCTACGCTATTTACCCCCTCATGCAAATATGGTGGCAACATTTGGCGGATTTCTCCGCCAAAATTACTTTTTCCACCACCAATATCATAAACTGGTTCATCCTTTACACAACCGCATTGTCGCTTCCAGAGATGAAGATGTGCATCGATTACCATATTGTCCCCCTCCTTATTCTGCTGTAATTTCCACCAAAACTTTCATTAAATTACCGCTATTTTCAGAAAGGGCCCGGAATGCAGCATCCGCCTGATCTATTGGATATATATCACTTACCATCTTCATAACGTCAACTCTCCCTGCTGCTACCAAATCAATGAGGCTCCTAAAATCAGCAGAATATGAATTTCTACTTCCAAATACATTTAATTCCTTCTTCAGTAATATGGAATGATTAAAGGTAGTTTCCCTTTTTCCGTTTCCAATCAATACAATGCTGCCTGCAAATGCTGCACATTCAATACAAGATAAGAAAGTCGCTGATAATCCACATGCTTCTACACAGACATCAAATCCATTCCCCTTTGTAATTTCCTGTGTTACCTCTATAAGATCTACCTTTCCAGAATCAATTACCCCATCTGCACCATATATTTTTGCATGTTCCAAACGCCCCTCGAGCAAATCGGTAACATAAACCGTTGCCCCTCTCAACTTTGCGCTAATAAGTGCAAATAATCCTATGGGACCAGAGCCTACAATGAGAACTTTATCCGTTGGTTTCATGGGGACTCTCGACATGGCATGATAACCAATGGAGAACGGTTCAATAAGAGCCAATTGTTTGGCACTTAATCCCTTTCCATGGAATATTCGTTCCACTGGCATTGCCACATACTCACAAAAGCTTCCATCCCGTTGTACGCCCATCGTCTGATTATCCGTGCAACAATTTACGTGTCCCCTTTCACAGGAATAACAGGAGCCACAATTAAAATATGGGTTAGCAGTTACAATATCACCTGGCTTTAGTCCCCTATTGTTTTCTGGGACAGATACAATTTTTGCGCTAAATTCGTGTCCAGGTATTCGAGGATATGTAGTAAATGGTTGATTGCCAGTATAGCTTGCTACGTCAGCTCCACATATGCCGCAATACATAATTTGAAGTAATGCTTCTCCTTTTTTTACTTCTGGCATAGGTGTGTCGGTAACTGTAATATTATGCGGATTTGTAATAAGAACTGTTTTCATTCTATAAAACCTTCCCTTCTCTTTTCTTTATGCATATCAATGATTTCTATCAATATATTTCTCATTCCATATTACCGCTGTTTTTAATGGCGCTCCTTTGCTGTATATTTTTTCTTCATAAGCGACGATTGGATTTGAAATAAATTCATCTTTATCAATGAGCGCAACAATCTTATCGTAAGAAGACTTTTCCAAAATAGAAATTGCCTTTTCCATATGATCCTGCCTAAAATTAATGGATCCCATAATAATTTGATTTTTAAAACCAAATGGCATCGTATCAAAGGAAATCTTTGGTCCCAGTGAAAAACTATTAAACAAGCCATTGCATCCTAATACTCCATATTGAAAAGCAATTTCATGCTCGAATTGACTACCGCTTACCCCAATAAAAGTTGTTGCAGGACCTCCTAATTTTTCCTTTATCGCCTCTGCCAATTCTTCTTTTGTATCAAAACAACTTTGTACATAATCTGCCTTTGCTTGTTCCTTTGCAAATTTTACTTTCTTACTACTCTCCTCACTACGAGCCACAAATAGAATCTTTGAACCGGGATAGTTTTGTCGAATCAAATCTCCTATAAACATGCCCGTTGTACCCAAACCAAAAATTACTACTTTTTTAAATATATTTATTTTCGCTAAATTTCTTGCCTCTTGTTCACTACATTTCTCTCTTGCCATTTCAACACGAAAATTATGCGCAGCTCCCACATCTTCCATTCTTTCTAATTGAAAAATCATACATGCATAAGGGTCTGAAAAAACTAATTTTTTTGCAATGGATAACGCCAATTTTCCGTCCTGAACATAACCATCTGGAATAGGCAGTAGCATATCTGGATTATAATAATTCATATCGGAAAATAATCCATCCGCCTTATCACAGCCATATTCAAAATACGATTCGTCTTCTGTATATCTCGTTGGATCAAAACTATCTCCACCACGTATTAGTACTATGGCATATCTATTTTGTGACGGCACCCATACAACCCCTTCGTGACCGTTAATGAGGCGATTCGTCCCTTCTGGAAATTTTTCAAAGAGCTGACCCTTTTGTCCCATTCGTAGCAATTCATGATCTGTACCACAAAAACCTGCGAAAACAGTTTCTGCTAAAATACCCTCCTTTTCTTCTTCGCCCCTTAATCGTGGTCGCTTAGGGTTTATTAATTCCATATCCCCATATACAAGGGGCCGATCTTTATCATTCTGTAGATAAGTAGCCTTTACTTTCATTTTCCCTCCTACTAATTGAAACGTTTCAATTTTTTTGTATAAAGACTGCCATACACAGTATGGCAGGAACCTTTCCCTATGTGTCAATTACAACGTTTCGAATGGTACGATTTAATACATTCATCCGTTCTAACAATAATCCTGCTGCTTCTTCTCCAATTTTTTCAATTGGCTGTTGTATACCCATGTAATTTGTATGAAAGCGGCTTGGAAATTCTAGTGTATCGAAACCTAGGATTTTTAATTTATCATCGGTATTGGCGCTAACTGCACCTACCGACAGCTCATAGTGGATACGAAAATCGCTTCTAACTGTTCCTTCTGTAACAGTTTCATAGCATTGGCACCCTCTTCATAAGAATAGGATTGACATCGAACAGAATACTCATTTTTTAAGTTAAATTTCTTTAATGCCAACCCATACCCACTACTTCTTTCCCTCGCTGTCGATATTGATGTTGGACCTTCAATGATTCCTATTTTTTTTATTCCAGTTGCTAATAAATGGCAAACATTTTCATATACCATTTTTTCATTATCTATGACGACTGAATCAAATAATGTCTGATCAAGAATACGGTCAATTAAAACCAACGGCGTTTCTTTCACAATATCTTTAACCGCATTGGCATTATTTCCAACCGGCATAAGTACAAACCCGTCTACATTCTTCCTCTTTAAAAACTTTAGGCGGTCTAATTCAGCGGCTTCGTTGTTGCCGCAATCTGATATTATGACACTATAATTTTCTGATTGTAACCGACGTTCAATGCTCTCAATTACTCTCATACTAAACATGTTAGCTAATCGTGGAACAATGACGCCCACTGTCATCGATTTCCCTGTTTTTAAATTTCTAGCAACACTATTGGCTTCATAACCAAGTTTATCGATTGCCAGCTCTATCGCATTTTTATTTTTATCTTTTAGCTGTGCACCATTTAGATACCTGGATATCGTTCCAACCGATACCCCAGCCTCTCTTGCTACGTCTTTAATTGTTGCCATTTTATCCACTCCATTTTGAATCGATTCAATTATAATATATTGCCGAACTTAGAAAAAGTCAAGTTTTTTAAGAAAGATTTTCTAGCAAAACTATAAATGTAATTTCTTTATCATCTCATTAACAAAAGATTTTCTTTGAAAAATAAGTAGCGCCGTTATAAGTAAAACACAGCATCCGACACATATAATTGTTGGATAAGTTACGGTTAAACGATTTGTAAGCAGTAGTATAATTGGGATTAAGCCCGTACACGCTGCCATTATAAAATAAATCATATACTCCGGTGAAGTTAACTGATTAATGATTGTAATAACAATCATAGCTATAAGAGTAATGATTATGGCGAAAGGTAAGAAATAATCGATGGACCACCGATTCCATCCATTGGTCACATCCCACACGATTGCTACAATGGATAAGAGAACCATTTGCCACATCGCATTTTTCATTAAATTACGTCGCTTCATTATACCGACTGCCACTAAGATCCATACACAAAACACTCCACCTGATAAATAGAAAGACCACCATGCTTGTGGTGTTATAAGGATATCTAGTATAATGCTAATAACCGATATCGCAATACAAAGAAACGTAAACAACTCAAAATAATAAAGGTTTGAATGTTTTCTCTCCTTAATTTCGGGAAATAAATGATCCTTCTCATCAGAAAATCCTGAAACCCCACCTTGGCAAAGCGGACAAGTTTTATGACTTGTCCTAATTTTTACTTTACATTTGCTACAATACAACATAAATTCTCCTTATAAATCTTTTCTATATTGCTTTGATGCAATTTCTACTTCGAGTCCCATACTAGTCAGCATTCTGAAGAAATTCCTTTCTATATTTGTGCTTTCAAATGCCGATGTAAACGATAATACCAAATTATCTTGAAAGGAACACATACACAGTTCAACTTTCGGAGTGCTTGTAAATACGTCAAATAACCGGATATAGGGCTCACATTGTTTCGGCATTGTTATTTTTCCAATATTGGAAAAAATTGCAGTATCGGAAGAAGAGGACATTCTTGCTCCTAGCTGGAGGAATAAGATTTTTAATTCCAATGGGGCTATTCTTAAAAATGGATTCACTTCCAAACCAATGAAATGATTCATCCGCATTGCCATCCGCTCTGACGTAATTTCTTTTCGAAAGAACGCTGATAAATAGGAAACAATATCATCAAACTGATTGCTTTGGGTAAAAAAGTTATATCCCACATCAATCCAGCCAAAAAAATTTCTGGCAGACTCAGATGGAAAAAAATTTCTTAAATTCACAGGAACCATCAGTGCAATGGGTTTCTTTCTCTGTCTAAGACTCATTTCTTTCTCGATGGAACACAAATAAATGGCTGTTAAAAATACTGTTATCGTCGTATTGTGCTGGCGTGCTTTTGCTAAAAGTTCCTTTGCAGAGACCACACCTTCAATAATTTTCATATGCCCATAGTCACATTTTACCCCCTGCAATTGGTAGGACTTATATTTCGGTATATCGTGCGCCTTTTTGCCTTTTTCATAATACTTCTGAAAACTATCATCTTGTTTTTCCGAGTTCGTCGCATCATATCCCAAACCCTCTTCATCTTCCGTCACTTTGTCTGGGTGCAATTTTCTCAAATAACAATAAACAAGCCGTTTTAAAAATTGCAATGCACCAGTCCCATCTGTTAACGCATGGTAAACTTCTAGATTTATTCTTCTTTTATAGTAAGTCACTTCAAACAAAAGGCTTTTCTTATCGCGAATAAATAAATTGCTGCAAGGCAGCTTATATTCTTCTTTTACGACTGGTTTTAAATCACTACTCTCAAAGTAATACCAGAATAAGCCTTTTCTTAAAACTGAGCGAAAGAATGGAAAGTATTCAATTGTCTCTTCTAAGGCTTGCTGTAGTATGTTTGCATCGACTTCTTCTGTTAATTCACAAGCAAAACGAAACACTCTGGCATCTTTTTTTCCACTTGTAGCCGGAAATATTTTAGCCGCATTATCCAACCTACTCCATCGGGTCTGCTTCTCTTTAAACATCACGAATCCCTTTCTGTAAAAACTGATTAATCAATGCATATGTTTTCTTCACATGAATATATCTGGTACTTAGAGCAAAATATCCATGCAAGGCATCTGGTATACGATGCATTATCACCGAATTTCCAGCCTCTATTAAACGTTCCCCATACGCCTCACCTTCATCCCTTAATGGGTCAAATTCTGCAGTAATAATAAGTGTTTGCGGCATATTTGATAAATCCTCCGCCATTAAAGGAGCAAAGTAAGGATTTTTTAAGTCTTCATCCGTTCTTCTATATAAGTCCATATAATCATATAAGTTTTTTCTTGTTAATAAATAGTCTTTACCATTTTCATGTAAAGAAAGAAATTTCGAATTTTCACTATAATCGTTATTTGTGCACGGGTAAATTAAAATTTGCCTTTTCGGCATAAACTCTCCCCGATCTCTAGCCATTAGGCATAAAGCTGCTGCTAAGTTCCCACCGGCACTATCTCCTATTACTGTAATCCCATCCGGATCAATATTCGGAAGAAAGCCCCTTGTAAATATTGCCTTTGCCACTGCATAACAATCTTCTAAGCCAACAGGAAAGCGATGTTCTGGAGCCAAACGGTAATCGATTGATACGACTAAATGCTCTGTACATCGAGCCATATTTCTACAAATCCGGTTATAGGTTTCTACATTTTCGGTTACCCATCCGCCACCGTGAATAAATAATAAAACTGGTAGCCTTCTTTCTTTTTCCTTCCATTGTAAAAATGTATCCTCATCTTGTAAATATATTCGTATTGGTACTTCATATTCCCCATTAAAAACTGCTTCATCCATTGTATGATAAAACAACTTCAATGGGTCAATCTCTTTTAAGCTTGCAAGCCGCCTGGAAGTTTTTAAATCAAACTCTGGATAAGATAACGCTTTTAATGCCAATTTCATTGCCTTATTTATAGCCATCAAAATTCCTCATTTGTCTTTTTTCTTATTATACCTGATATTTATCTAAAATAAAAGAACAGGAAATAAAAATCCTGTTCTTAGTCATTTGAATTAACCTATTAACGATCCTCATAGCTGTTCAGGCTGGGCTTAAACCACAGCTGCGAAAAGTAACTCTATCAAAATTTACTTGACTCAGTTAATGTCATAGTTAAATTTTAACGGATATACCCATTTTACGCATGATTGGTCTTATGGCCATATAAAGAACTGTAACAATAATTACAGAAGCTATCGCGTTAATAAATGTCGCTGCTGCCCCCCATTTTGCCATTATGGATGCCGCATCCGCATTAGCACCCAGAATGTATCGTTTGTAGAAGTACCCTACAATCGGATCAAAGATCACATTAAACGCTAGACCAGCTACAGAAGATAGAACGGTCCACTTAAATATGTACTTTTGATCGTGATCTTCTGATATTTTTGCTATTCTATGAGCAACGAAACCTGTAATTAAGCCAATACACAGCTTTAATATAAATGTCTTTGGGGCACTTGTGATATAAGCAGGCTCTAGTAAATCAGCGATTGTCATGCCAATGGACCCAGCCAAACCACCATATAGCCCACCAAACATAATGGCGCACAATACGCAAAAGGCATTACCG
Source organism: Lachnospiraceae bacterium (assembly GCA_047242405.1). Lineage (GTDB taxonomy): Bacteria > Bacillota > Clostridia > Lachnospirales > Lachnospiraceae > Fimimorpha. Next base: position 11,481 of record JBKTKK010000021.1, read on the forward strand.
ATATGTAAAACAGTATCTCCCGGAAGTGGTATCTTTAGAAACTTAAAAGACACAAAACTTAGGGCAGCAAATAATGCTGTCAGACATAATTTCATTGTCGTTTGATTCGAATTATTTTTCATAACAAATCCTCCTATTAAGAGCAGGATATTGATGCGCGCAAATCATTTCCTTTTCTGGAACGATTATAGCACATTAGTGGTTTCTATAATATAACCACTTTTATGATTTTTATACAGTCCAGTTCTATATCACCTCATGTAAATCTTCTAATAATTCTTTCAGAACAGTAGCATTTATTTGGCCTGGTGCACTTTCTGCCCCAGCACTTCCAAACGTTACTGCACTACCAAACCACTCCCCAATGAAACGACTGATTCCTCCCTCTCTTCCCATGGACATGGCGATAATCGGAACTTTCATATGACTACCTGCTTCCATAACAGCTTCTATTAAGTGTAATACATCTATTTTTTCCTTTGGCATAACTGCTATTTTTGCAATATCGACACCATATGTTTCCATCGTCTTAAATCGTTTTACTATTGCTTCCTTAACTGGGGTTTTATTAAAATCATGATTGGATCCTATTACATAACAATGATATTCGTGTACCTGATTTATCCAATGCTTTAATTGTCTTTCATTACGAAAAATTTCAATATCGATGATATCAAAGCAACCACTCTTTGCCATATGTAAAATCAATTGCTCATAACTCTCGTTTGAAATTCCCCTTTCTCCTCCCTCTTCTTTCGTTCGAAACGTAAATATAAGAGGAGTATTCGGAAACATAGAACGTAATTCTTTCCCAATTTCTTCGGCACATGCAAGGCAAGAAATATCCTCATACCAGTCCCCACGCCACTCGACAATATCAGCAGTTTTAATCGCTTTTGCTTGATTTAAAATTTCTATTTTTGTTTTTCCAACAATAGGAACACATATTTTAGGTATCCCTTTTCCTATCGTAGTACCCCTCACTTCGATTGCTTCCATCTTTTTTAACCTATTCTTATTATGCCATCATTTTTTCAAGATTTTTCGCGATTGCTTTAATAAAATCACCGCTATTTGCAACTGTTACATTTTTTAATGTCGTAATTCGTGCCAAATCTCCAGTCATTACTCCACTCTCTACCGTATCAATCGAGGCCTTTTCTAATTTATCTGCAAAATCCACTAAGGCTGTATTTCCATCTAATTCTCCACGCTTTCTTAATGCACCACTCCAAGCAAATATTGTTGCCATGGCATTGGATGAGGTTTCTTTGCCTTCTAAATATTTATAATAATGACGTTGCACCGTACCATGAGCTGCTTCATACTCATACTTTCCATCTGGAGATACTAGTACCGATGTCATCATTGCCAATGATCCAAAAGCAGTTGCTACCATATCGCTCATTACATCGCCATCGTAGTTTTTACAAGCCCAAATAAATCCGCCTTCTGACTTAATAACACGGGCAACGGCATCATCAATTAGTGTGTAAAAATATGTAATTCCAGCCTCTTTAAACTTTTCTGCATATTCTGCATCAAAAATTTCCTGAAAGATATCTTTAAAAGTATGGTCATATTTTTTAGAAATTGTATCCTTTGTTGAAAACCATAGGTCTTGTTTTGTATCAAGGGCAAAATTAAAGCAACTTCTTGCAAAGCTAGTAATAGAACTTTCTAAATTATGTTGTCCTTGTACGATACCTGGTCCATCAAACGTATGAATTAATTCTCTGACTTCTTCACCAGCCTCATTTGTATATACTAATTCGCACTTTCCTGGTCCTGGAATTTTCATTTCTGTTGCTTTATATACATCCCCATATGCATGTCGAGCAATTGTAATTGGCTTTTCCCATGATTTTACATTTGGCTCAATTCCCTTAACAATAATTGGTGCACGAAAAACAGTTCCATCTAAAATTGCACGAATTGTAGCATTGGGACTTTTCCACATTTCTTTTAAATTATATTCTTTTACTCTCGCAGCGTTAGGAGTAATTGTTGCACACTTAACAGCCACCCCATACTTTTGGGTTGCTTTCGCAGAATCGACCGTTACCTGATCACTCGTTTTGTCGCGGTTTTCTAGCCCAAGATCATAGTACTCTGTTTTCAAATCGATAAATGGCGTTAATAAATCATCCTTTATCATCTTCCAGAGTATCCTTGTCATTTCGTCTCCGTCCATTTCAACTAGTGGCGTGGTCATCTGTATTTTTCCCATTCGTCATTCCCTCCTAAAATATAATTTTCTCTGATTATAACCTGAAAGTTGGATTAATGCAATGTACTTTGAATAAAAACAACTCTTACCCTTTTCATTATAAAAAAAAATGCCGTAAAGGTAGCTACTCATAAAACAGTATCAACCGACAAACTGAAATAGAGTAGCTGCCATACAGGGTGCAACTAAAATCAGTATACTATCCAAAGCAGGTGGTATACTGATTTTTTAATAGTTATGGTAGCGCGTTTGTGTTATAATAAAAGAAATTAGGAAAGGACGGTAAATAGTAGGAATGAAATTGCGAAATTTTCTTTACATTAACAAAAAACTATTGGATGATTATATTTCAGCAATCGACGGATATGTATATGAAGAAGAAACTCAAAAACTCAATGAGATAAATCAGAAAGCAGCCAATGCAAAGGCGAATGTTTTAGGTATAGGTGGAGATGGTAAATATGAAAAACAATCTTCCGAAGAAGTTGAAAGAAAAGTACGCATTAGTGATGCGGCAAAATTTGATAAATTGTTCTATTATTTATCCGCAGATGAATATTCGCCTTTAAAATATTATGAAATACTAAACGATGAAGAATTTAATACTTTAAGTAGAGATGAATTTATTGAAGTGTTAGTAACACCGCGATTTTCTAAAATGAAAGAATTATCCGATACAGTGAAAAAAATTAGTTCTCTTGCAGTGATGTTTGAGACCATTACACAACAAAGTTTACTTGACGCTAAATCTGAAGAGGCAATAAATGGAATTTCATTATTAGGAAGTTTAAATTCTGATAATGGTATTTCGTGCGTTTTTTCTTTTGAAGATGAGAAATTTCCTCTTGTTGCACGTTTAGACGAAAGCTATTTCAAGTGTGAATTATCTCAATTTGTTGGTCAGTTTTATATGCTTTGCAAAATACAGAAGAAAATAATTAAGGGACAGAGCGTAAAATTAGACGAAATCTTTGAGGATATAAAAAGATTACCACTAAATAGAGAGCAACGCAGGAAAATGCCTAAAAATTTAGATAATCCAGACGTTATTCGTGATGTTATTAAAGGACCTGCTTTACAAGTAATTCCTATTGCAATTTATCAATAACAATTAGTTACGCAGTAGGAACGCTATTTTGACGATAAAGGTATAAAACCCTTAACTTGCTTTGAACGCGCTTTGAAAGCCGCATAAATCAAGTGAAAATCAACCTCTATCGCGTAACTATTCCATACTGGATTGAGGGCGCAAGCGGTCTATCCGATTGTGCTCTTGTCTACCCCAAAGCAAGGACAGGGAAAACCTTCAAGGACGCGAAGCGCGAAGTTTATCCTTGACGGCTTTCTCTGGCTTTGCTACTCACTACCTGTCAAAACGGAATTGCAGGATAGCTTTGATAAGCTGTGTTTTCAAACGGTCTTGAATATCGTCGTTAGTATGTCCTCGATATTTGGACAAATACTTAATGCGTGGACTGTAATGCTGTAAAACAAGTTCAATCGCTTCCGGCTCTCCGGCGACTGCCTTTTCAATGACTTCAAAAGGTATCAGCTTCTTGTTCCTCATGTTCTAATCTCTCCATTTCTTTTCGTAGCTGTTTTAGTGCTGTTAATTTCCAGTAATTCGCTGTACTCCTGTTTCGCCCGTATTCTTTTCCGATTTGAGCGTCGGTATAACCGAAGAAAAAGTACAGAAACAAAACATTACGCCTTTGCTCGCTCAATCTCAATAGTGCGTCGGCTAACCATTTGCTTGCAACAACAATCTCTTGCCCTTTTACAACAAAGATAGTCGGTTGGTCGTACTGCTCAAAATAAGCATCTGTTGTGAACGGCTCAAACGGCGTTTCGGATATTAAGTATTCAAGCGACACTTCCCGTTTCTGTTTTCGCCCGAAATCACGGTATGTGCTTATTGCCGCATTGCGGAGCACGACTTTACAAAAAGCAGCAAAGGTGTATTCGATATGCTCTTTGTATTCTTCCGAATAAATCATCTAACTCACCCCCTTTCTTCCCAGTAGGGGGTATTACAACAAACGCCCATGCAGTAGCAAAACTGCATAGGCGTTTGGTAATATGAATTATTTAAGCGCGCATAGTGATATGTGTGTTCATACTCATGCGCAGAATATCCCGTCGCAGGGAATTGGCTTTTTTTGATGATTGAAGAACATCAATGATACAGAAAAAGGACATGGCGATACCTCCTTGATACCGCCATATCCTTAAAAATGGGTAACTTTAATACATCCTCCATATTCATTTTTTTGAAAAAGAAAATGGCGGTTTTGATTGTTATTTCAAAACCGCCGTTCATCGCTGTTGTCTGCATATAGCCTAAAACAGCGGCTTTATTGCTGTGGATTGTGCTATTTCAGAACATTTTTCCTACAAATAAAGTGCCTGCTTTGTTGCCTTTCACGATTTCATATAATGCTTCCGGCATTTTCCCATTTGTAATTACGGTATCTATTCCCTGTGCGGTAGCCAACGCGGCGGCTCGGAGCTTTGTTTTCATACCGCCCGTTCCCCGCCTTGAACCTGCGCCGCCTGCAAGGGCATATACTGTTTCGTCTATTTGCTCTATCTGGCGTATGAGTTTTGCATTTGGATATAACCGGGGGTCTGCGTCATACAGACCGTTTATATCAGACAAAATAACTAACTGTTTCGCCCTACATAAAACCGCAACAACAGCGGAGAGCATATCGTTATCTCCGAACAGCCTGTCCTCCGATTCTATTTCCGTATAGCTAACGGAGTCGTTTTCATTTACTACGGGGATAATACCCATTTCCAACAGAGCATTGAATGTATTTATCAGATTTTCTTTCTTTTCTTCCTGCTCCATATCCTCTGCGTTCAGCAGGATTTGGGCGATTGTCTTGTCATAGTCATTGAAAAACTTATCGTACAGAAACATTATGCTGCATTGCCCTACTGCTGCCGCCGCCTGTTTCATACGCATACTGTTCGGACGTTCCTTCATGTTCAGCTTATTTGTTCCAACAGCAATCGCGCCGGACGACACCAAAATCACTTCATACCCCATATTCTGGATATTGGACAGGACACACGCAAGACGGTCAAAAGAGCGCAGGTCGCTCTTTCCCATTTCATTTGTAAGGGTGGAAGTACCTACTTTTACAACAATCCGGTTTTGATAAAGTCCCATATCACACCTCAATGACAGAGAGTGTATGATTGGTATACGGCAGGAATTTTTTGCAAATATCTTCTGTACGCACTTTCATATATCCCGTTGTTGTCCCGTCGCTGCACCCATACCATTTCTCGGCAATCACTTCTTTGTCAAAAACAATCCGTACTTTGTTCTCTGTATCTAACAGGCTGCTGAAAACAGTTGCCGCGCCGATTTTCGTACCGAGTATGCTTTCCATTTGCTCTGCGGGGGCAAAGGAAATGCGGGCAACGCCTAACGCATTGCTAAAATCCTTAGAACGGAACTGCTTATTGCCGACGGTAATAAACAAATAAAAATCTGTCTGCTGCCGATTGCAGAGAAACAAGGTTTTTACCATGTTCATATCCAGTTTTTCATCAATGGCGACGCAATCCTCCATCGTAATCGCTTCGTCCGTATCAACGCGCTGAAAGGGAATTTGCAGTTTTTCTAACGCCTCATAAACCTTTGCCTGAAGCTGTGTCTGAAAGCGACAGGGGGCTTCGGTTTGAATTTCACTTACATAAAACATTTTGGTCACACTCCTGCTTGACTTTTCATTTTTAGTTTACCATGTATTACATAATTACAAAAGCGAATGTTTATCATGAAAAGTATGATAAAATCAGATAAATAGACTGAGGTAAAAACATGGACATGAATATTCAAAAGCATATGGCGTTTGTTAAGACGGTCGAATATGGCAGCTTTACCAAAGCCGCAGAAATGCTGAATTACTCTCAATCTGGTATTAGCCGTATGATAAACGACTTGGAAAAGGAATGGAAGGTTGTCTTGTTGGAGAGAGGAAAATCTGGCGTCAAGCTGACAAGCGACGGAATGAAGCTGCTTCCTTACGCAAAGAGCGTCTGCATGGAGTATGAAAAGCTGCAAATGGAAGTGGACGAGTTAAACGGGCTGCAATCGGGGCTTATCCGTATCGGCACATTTTCCAGCGTAGCGACGCACTGGCTCCCGAACATTATTAGGGAATTTCAAAAGGCATATCCGGGCATTGATTATGAATTACTGCTTGGCGATTATACGGAAATAGAGGAATGGATTTCAGAGGGGCGCGTGGATTGCGGCTTCCTGCGATTACCGACTTATTCTGACTTTGAAACCATTTTTTTAGAGCAGGACAGACTGCTTGCCATTTTGGCGGAGAACCATGCTCTGGCGCAGCTTGAAAAAGTCCCTGTGGCGGTTCTCTGCGAGGAACCGTTTATGCTCTTGGAGAAAGGCGCAAAAACAGAAGTATCGGAAATATTTGAACGCTGTAAC